>NZ_JAWYAJ010000494.1:0-4377 GCF_034124845.1 Robinsoniella sp. | reverse complement strand
CAAGTTCATCAATACTAAAAGGCTTTACGATATAGTCATCACCTCCGGCACGAAAACCTTTGATTTTGTCCCCATCCTCTATTTTCGCTGTGAGAAATAAAATGGGACAGGATACAAAATCCCGTATACTGCGGCAGACCGCCAGTCCGTCCATATCCGGCATATTCACATCCAGCAAGATCAAATCCGGTCCTTTCTCCGCCTTTTGCAGTGCCTCCATCCCACTGAATGCAGTTATTACCTGGTAGCCGTTAAATTCAAAATAATCTCCCAGCATATTTACGATATCTATTTCATCATCCACAATTAATATTGTATGTTCCAAGTTTACATTACCTCCCAGAAGTTCATAAAGTTTGAATTTACAAACACGCTTTTGTATAGTGTAATGCATATTTATCAAAATTTCATCAACTATTTATATCTTGGATCCCTTAACGGGTGATGCCGGAATACAATTATAGAGATGCACAGATGCCGAAATCTCCCCTGAATCTATTATAGACTGCAATTATTATGCCAAAAACAGCCGGTACACTCACACTGCCATGTACCAGCCGCTTTTATTTTTTATTATAAACCGATTCCATCTTTATTATATGAAAAATTAGTATTTAAAAATTTAGTATTTAATAATATTAGCATATAATAATATTCTATATTTTAACTTATATCTTTTAAATAGAAAGCGTATAAATTCTATCGCTCCCGCCATCCGTTGTGACAGTACCATCTTTGCTTACCGTGACAACTGTGAAATTTTCTTTATTTTCATAATCTTTGCCGTATCCATCATCATCATAAAGTTCATAAACTGCCTGGTCTTCTACATACCCCAGCAGCTCCAGATTATGGAAATCCACTTCTGCAACGCTCTGTCCTCCATTAGACATTGGAATTACGTGGTTTGGACGGATAAAGATCACGGTCTCATCCAGATCCACATCGATATAGTGATGACCCTTTTCCAGAAGTTCTGTTTTCCGCTGGGTCAGGCTCTTCATCTTCACCATTTTCATTTTCTCGGGCAGATATACATATCTTCCTTTTGCATTCTGTTCGTAAACAGGAGCTGTCATGATTCCATCCCCGATCAATAACTGGTCTTCTACTCTAGCTGCAAAATCATCTTCCGGATAGTCAAATGCCAGCGGTCTGAAATACATCTCATCCTTTAATGCTGCTTTCATATATTCACTGTAAATGTAAGGCAGCAGTCCATAGCGGATGCCGATTATATTTTTAAATGCCTTTGTATTTTCAAAGCGGTATACTTCCTGACGTCTTGTTCCCATAGCGGAATGATTCCGAAATAATGGTGTGAAGATCCCGAACTCCAGCCATCTCATCATTAAGTCTTCCGTAGTATCTGCTCCGAATCCGCCTATGTCTGCACCGGTATAGAGGATTCCCACCATATTAAGAGAAGGCATCATACGGATATTCAATAACAGATGGGACCACCAGGAAAGATTATCCCCGGTCCATATGCCCCCGTAGCGGTGCATGCCCACATAAGAGGATCTGGAGAACATGAGGATACGTTTCTCTGGCTCTATTTCTTCAAATGCTTCTGCTGCTGCACGGGTCATGTTATAGCCGAACAGGTTGTGAACCTTGTCATGGCGGACTGTCTCCCCATGGAACTTGTGGTAAAAACGTTTGTAATCATCCGGATTATTGGATATCCCGCCGATCAGATTATTGAATTTATTATACAGTTCCAGATCTATATTCTTCCCTTTGAGGTCTTCTAACTGCTCAAATACATCATCCAGATGCTTTTCTGAATAAAAGATAGCAGGTTCGTTCATATCATTCCAGAATCCTTCGATTCCCTGATCTAACAGTACTTTGTATTTCTGTCCAAACCACTTTCTGGCATCTGGATTCAACATGTCCGGGAAATGTACCTTGCCAGGCCATACAGCAGCTACAAAATCCGTTCCGTCCTCTTCTTTACAGAAATAGCCTTTCTCCACGCCCTCTTCATAGACGTCATAGCCTTCTTCTATTTTTACACCCGCATCAATAATCGGGACAAGATGGATATGCTGTGCTTTTAACTCCTCCACAAACTCCGGGAACTTGGGAAAAGTCTCTTCATTAATGGTGAAATCCTTGTAGCGTTCCATATAATCAATGTCCATGTAGATACTGTCCAGCGGAATTCCTGCATCCCGGTGTTTTTTTACCACTTCTCTGATTTCGTTCTCATCCATATAGCTCCAGCGGCTCTGTCCATAGCCAAATGCCCATTTGGGAGCAATGTAGCTTCTGCCGATCATATGGCGGAATTGTTTTACAATATCCTTTAGACTATCTCCTTCAATGATATACAGATCCAGCCCGTCCTCTTCAGGAACTATACTGACCTGACTGCTGTTTGTGTAACCAAGGTCGAAGGTAAGCTTTCCCGGATAATCAATAAACAACCCGAATCGTTCTTTTCCTTCAATGATGATAAAGTTATGTGCCGCATAGAGGGAATTTTTTTCTTCCCGGTGATTGGGATCATCGCTGCAGTTGCTGATATAGCGCCAGCCTCTTTTATTAATCCCTCTGACATTTTCACCAAGTCCGTAGATTCTGGTATTATCATCCATTTGGTAGGTAAACACAATCTCGTCAGTGCCAGCTCCCAGATAGGGTACCCCGCCTGCTTCCTTTTCTATTTTATGTACTACCGCATCTGTTTCCATCGGATTTCCGAAGGTATATTTACGAATCATATGTTTCTCCTTTCAATACTCCTGCCCAGAGCGTGTTTTAAAATTGCTTTCTGACAGCTGTGCGTCACACTTTGCGGGCGATTTGTCCCGAATTATTTCTTTACTTTTCTGCTGAAATCTTTTATGTTATTATAGTATAGAGGCCCTGTTAAAACAAACATAATTCCACCATATTCTAACACAATCCTGCTATTCAAGGGTTTTTACAAAACAGAAAGGAGTACATATGGACAATTACCTGTATCTCCATGAATGCACCAGCCACGGTACTTATTTTATGCCGTTTGCTTTCTATCACTGCAGCATTCCGGAGACTTTCACCATACTGGCAACCCATTGGCATGAAGAAATGGAAATCGCAATGATCCGGGAGGGTACCTGCACTTATAATATAGACCTGAATACCTATGAAGTACATAAGGGAGATCTGATTTTGATTCCTCCCCAGATACTGCACGGCGTGTCCCAGGCAGAGCAGCAAAGCCCTATGGTTTCTGACAGTATTGTATTTAGTTTTCACATGCTGGGATTCCAGTATCCGGATTACTGCACCACAAAATATCTCCAGCCCCTTGCTCTTCAGAAATGGAGCCGCCCCTTCATCATAAGTCCCGGTGACAACCATTATCAGGCACTGGCTGACACTTTTGGTGATATACAAAACTGCTATCTGCAAAAAGAGCAGGCTTACGAACTGAATCTCAAATCGGGGCTGTTCCACTTTTTTTATCTGCTCTTCCGGGATTCTGCCGCTTCCTGTGATTTCACCCCGGATAATACGGAAATAACAGAGAAAATAAAAATAGTACTCCTCTATATGCAGGAGCACTATCAAAATCATATATCGGTATCCGAACTTGCATGCTTATGCCATTTCAGTGAATACCATTTTATGCGGTTTTTTAAGAAACACGTAAATATGACCTGTGTGGAGTATTTAAATTATTACCGTCTTACCAGAACCCTGGGCGAACTGGCTGGTTCCGAAATGCCGGTTACGGACATTGCATTTGGTAATGGATTTAATAATATTTCTTACTTTAACCGGCAGTTTCGCAAACACTTCGGGATGACTCCCAAGGAATACCGGGCTTTGCAAAAAAATAGTGCAAGTATTCTTTGATTGCTCAAAAGAATCCCTTACACTTCCGCTCCTTTACAGGAGTATCTATCTTTATTTCAATCCGTGCACCGCACTTTGAATTCCTACCACGAACGTTACCTCTACAGTTAACTCAATTCAGGCTGCCTCACGG
Source organism: Robinsoniella sp. (assembly GCF_034124845.1). NCBI lineage: Bacteria > Bacillati > Bacillota > Clostridia > Lachnospirales > Lachnospiraceae > Robinsoniella > Robinsoniella sp. The sequence continues at coordinate 389 of NZ_JAWYAJ010000494.1, read as the reverse complement.
CACACAGAAGGTTCTACTTAGTGCTGCTCCATTCCTGACCTGACACGATTCATAGATTCCTGTTGCGCGAGACCCAAACGTCAACGCCACTTATAAAGGGCAGCTTCGCAATAAAAAACCCTCGGATTGGTATCACCCCTACTGTAGCGGATTGTAGGTACAGGGCACCGCTAACTCCCCGGCTGCACGGAAATTTTATGACAATTTAAATGCGTGTTACATACGCAGTATTTACTATAACTTGTTTTTGCCAATTTGTCAATTAGAACTGCACGCTTTATTACGATATTTTTCTAATTAAATAGCGTTTTTCTTTTTTTCCTGCTTTTTCTTTTCGGGAGTTTGACAGTTGGACTAACTAAAAATCTATCGCAGGTCGCATAAAACCT
>NZ_JAWYAJ010000493.1:0-11128 GCF_034124845.1 Robinsoniella sp. | reverse complement strand
ATTAAAGTACATTGAAGAGAATTATAAAACGGCAACCCTGAGTGAAATTGCAGGAGAAATGAATCAGTCTGTTTCGAATATGAGCAAGCAGATTAAACATGCCACAGGAAGGACCTTTAAGGAACTGCTTCAGGAGAAGCGGCTTTCCCAGGCAGAACATCTGATACGGGATACTACGATTCCCATTACTGACATTATTTATTTGGTAGGATATGACAATACCAGCTATTTTCACCGTATTTTCAAGGAAAACTACCATATGAGCCCGAAAAGTTATCGAAAAGCTATCGTTGACAACAGCGGCAATTCTTTATAGAATAGAGTAGAGCGTGAACTTAGACACGCTCCAGTAGTTGTTCCAGCAAAAGACAGGAGGGCATATGAATAAGAAAAAATCAGGGATTATCTGCTTACTGGTTCTGTTGATCTGTCTGTTGATTCCGATGACGGCTTCGGCAGCATCGAAGAAAAATGGATGGTATCAGAAGGGCAGTAAATGGTACTATGCGAAAAATGGGAAAAATGAAACCGGTTGGAAGAAGTACCAGGGGAAAAAGTTTTATTTACAGAAAGATAAGAATGGCCGGATGGCAATCGGCTGGTGCAAGATAGGAAGCAAGTGGTATTATTTTGAACCGACAAAATCGCCGGTGGGTGCAATGCGGACCGGTTGGTTAAAGGTTGGCGGTAAGAAGTATTACCTGGGGAAAAAAGGTGTGATGTACACCGGAAAACGCAAGATCGGAAAAAAAAGATATCAGTTTGCAGTATCCGGAGAACTGGTTCGAGAGCTGAAAAAACCGCGGTGGAGAACCAACAGTAAAGGGAAATGGTACGATAATGGCGACGGTACATACCCTAAATTCACCTGGATGACCATAGGCGGAAAACGGTACTATTTTGATAGAAAAGGATATGTTATTATCGGGTGGCAGGAGATAAACAGCAAGTATTATTACATGGGCACTGATGGAGCCATGCATGCAAATCAGTGGATTACCACCAATGGACGTAAGTTTTACGTACAGAGTGACGGTACCATGGCGACCAGTAAATGGGTTGGCAAAAAGTATGTAGGCGCAGACGGCTACTGGATTAAAAAATATAAGAGTAACAGTAACAATGGAAAAGACGGCTGGACAGGAGATAGCAGTACCATTCGGTATACGAAGAATAAATCTGCGGTGGTGAACTGGAGATATTTTAAAAATGGCAGGGCACTGAAAGGGTGGAATCTGATCGGTGGCAAATATTACTATTTTGAAAGAAACGGCTATATGATGATTGGCTGGCTAGACCGTGGAGGTTCCAGATATTTTATGAGTACTACAAAGTCTGGAAACATCGGTGCTGCGGTAACAGGCTGGATGAATATAGACGGTAAACGCTATTATTTCTTCCCGACCGGTAAAATGGCAAGAAACCAGACGCTTCTGGCTAGTGATAAGAAGTATTATACCTTTGATAATGATGGTGTTTGTGTGAAAGTTAGCTGACGGTTGTTTCTTATCAGCAGGAACTATAATCGTAATCTTCGTGTGCATCATCAAATGGCACGATATACTTCAACTTCATAATTGGAAAATAAGGACGTAAATTAGAAAAATTGCGTCCTTGTTTTTTTGCCCTGAAATAACTATAATGAAGAAAAATAACAAATGAAAGGCGGAAACACTTATGTATAATGTTGAAAAAGGGTATGAAGCAGCAAAAGAATTTTATGCACAATATGGCATCGATGTAGATAAAGCAATTGAAATCGCAGACAAAACGCCAATTTCCATGCATTGCTGGCAGGGAGATGATGTGGCTGGAACGGAAGTAAAAGAAGACAAGTCTCTTACAGGAGGAATTCAGGCTACCGGTAATTATCCTGGAAAAGCTACAAATGGTGAAGAGTTGAGAGCTGATATCGAAGAAGCTATGAAATTCATCCCGGGTGAATTGAAAGTCAATGTACACGCAAATTATCAGGAAGCTGACCATTTTGTAGACCGTAATGAGATTGAACCGGAGCATTTTGCGAAATGGGCTGACTGGGCTGTTGAAAAGGGATTGGGACTGGACTTTAACCCAACTTATTTTGCTCATCCTAAGAGCACAGAAAAAGGAACTCTTTCCTGTGCAGATGAAGATATCCGTAAATTCTGGGTGGAACATGGTATTAAATGCCGTCAGATCGGTGAATATTTCTACAAGAAAACTGGAAAACCATGTGTCATTAATCACTGGACACCAGATGGAGATAAAGAAGTTCCGGTTGATACATTAGGACCAAGACAGCGTTTAAAAAAGAGCTATGATGAAATCTTCGATGCAACAAAAGACGTTGAAGGTGTAGTGGATGGTATTGAATCAAAGGTATTCGGTATCGGAGCAGAAAGCTATACAGTAGGCTCACATGAATTCTGTATGGGCTACGTAATGAATGCAAATAAAGACCATATCATTATGACTTTAGATGCGGGACATTATCACCCAACAGAAACAGTTTCCGGAAAATTATCCAGTATCTATACGTTTGATAATTCCGTATTACTTCATGTAACACGTCCGGTACGCTGGGATTCCGATCACGTTGTAGGATTTGATGATGAAACCAGAGCAATCTTTGAAGAACTGGTTCGTATGGATAAATTAAAAGATACATACGTTGCAACAGATTTCTTTGATGCATCCATTAACCGTGTTGCTGCATGGGTAATTGGTCTTAGAAATACCAGAAAAGCAATGCTGGCAGCATTATTACAGCCGGTAGACCAGATGAAAGAAATGGAAGCAAACGGTGATGTAAGTGCAAGACTTGCATATAAAGAAGAATTCAAGGCTGCTCCATTTGCAATGGTTTGGGATTATTACTGTGCTAAGAAAAATGCAGGAACCGGATTAGAGTGGTTAAAAGAAGTAAAGCAGTATGAAAATGATGTGTTATTAAAAAGATAAAAGAGAAAGCAATAAAAGGAATATATTAAAATAAATATATTAGAAGAAGGGCTGTTACACTGCAGAAGTGTGCGGCTCTTTTTTTGCGTAAAAAATGAATGAATTCCTCTTGACATTATTAGAAAAGTGTACTATATTGTACTTGTACAATAAGTACACTTAAGTACGCCGGATGATACTTGGAGGTTAGAATGTGGAGATAATTATTAGCAACAATAAGAGTAAACCCATTTATGAGCAGATAACATCTCAGATTAAAGCTGCCATAATGAGCGGAGAAATGCAGCCCGGAGAAATGCTTCCATCTATGCGGGCGCTGGCGAAGTCTTTACATATCAGTGTGATTACAGCACAGAAGGCTTATGAAGACCTGCAGCGGGATGGTTTTATTGAAACGGTAACAGGCAGGGGAACTTTTGTAGCTGACACTAATAAAGACTTTTTTCAGGAAGAGAAGCTGCGTAATGCGGAAGAAAAACTGCAGGAAGCAGCGGAAATAGGAAGAAGCAGTGGGATCAGCCTGAAAAAGCTGATAGAGCTTTTGACCATATTTTATGAGGACGAGGAGGATATGTGATGGATTATATTTTAGAAGTGAAGGACCTGGAGAAAAAATATAAGGATTTTACTTTGGATAAAATCAGTTTTTCAATTCCCTCAGGCACAATTGTTGGTTTGATTGGTGAAAATGGAGCGGGAAAGAGTACCACGATTAATGCTATTTTAAATTTAATTAAAAAAGATGGCGGAGAAATAAAGGTTTTAGGAAAAGAAATGACGGACAGCGATACAGGGATGCGCAACGAAATCGGGGTTGTATTTGACGGAAATAATTTTTATGATACGCTGACTCCTAGAAAAATTGGAAATATTATGGCAAAGGTATATTCGAACTGGGATATGAGCTGTTTTGAGGATTATCTGAAGAGATTTCAGCTTCCTGTAAGAAAGGAAATAAAGCAATTTTCCAAGGGGATGAAAATGAAGTTTACCATTGCAGTGGCACTGTCCCATAATCCCAGGCTTTTGATTCTGGATGAGGCAACCAGCGGACTGGATCCCATTGTGAGAGATGAAGTGCTGGATATTTTTCTTGATTTTGTACAGGATGAGACTCATGCGGTCCTGGTTTCTTCCCACATTACCAGCGATCTGGAGAAGATAGCAGATTATATTACCTTTATTCATAAAGGCAAACTGATATTTTCTCTTTCCAAAGACGAACTTATTTATAATTATGGAATTATTAAATGCGGCAGGGAACAGTTTATGAAGATGGAAAGCGATGACATTATTACCTACCGGAAAAAGGATTATGAGTATGAGATTCTGGTATCGGATAAAACAAGAATGGAACGGAAATATAAGAACTGTCTTATGAATGATGTTACCATCGATGATATTATGCTTCTGTATGTGAAAGGAGAAAAGGTATGAGAGGATTAATATTAAAAGACCTGTATAATATAGGACATAATGCAAAGATGATGGTGATGATGCTGGCGGCTATGGCTGTATTACTGGTACCTACAAATGGTGTCATCAGTTTTATGGGCATATGCGTGATTGCTTGCAGCATGATGCTGATTACCACAATCAGTTTTGATGATTTATCAAAGTGGAACCGGTACGCACTGATTATGCCGGTATCCCGCAGAGATGTTGTAAAAAGTAAATATATGGTATTGATTATTTTCTCTCTGGTCGGCTGCGGTGTAGGTATTGTTATATGCAGCATAGGCAGTATTATTTTAAAGGATTTTAATCTGGCTGATATTTTGGGGGCATCCCTGGGGTGTCTGGGTATTGCATTTGTATTTGGAAGTATTATACTGCCCCTTCTCTATAAATTCGGAGCGGAGAAAGCTAGAATGCTGATGATCGTGTGCTTCCTGATTCCCACCGCGGTTGTTTACTTCGTTGCATATTTTTATAAAAATACCGGGCTGCCGATGCCGGGAGAGACCTCAATAATAATAGCGATCGTATCGCTTCCGGTTTTATGCATTCTGTTCATGTATATCTCTTACCGGATCAGCCTGAAAATTTTTCAAAATCAGGAAATGTAATCTGTAGTGATTGTTTTCCGGATCAGGATTTTGATTTAGCTTCTCGGGTGTCATGAAGCTGATAGTCGTCGGTAATAAAAATTGCGTCCACATCCGGCAGAGACTGGATCAGTTCCATACCTTTTTGAAGACCCAGTGCAAAACAGGTTGTGCTTAAAGCGTCACCATCTACGGATTCTTTGGAAATGATGGTGACGCCAAGCAGACCGTTTTGATAGGGATAACCTGTTTGGGCATCCAGAATATGATGATAGATGATACCGTTCTGTTTAAAATACCGCTCGTATACCCCGGAGGTCACGACAGACTCATCGCTTAAATGTACGGATGTTATCGCTGCATTTTGTTCATCAAATGGTTTTTGAATTCCGATATTCCAGGCAGATCCGTCTGGTTTTGTGCCAATGGTAAGTACATTGCCTCCCAGATTAATCAATCCGCTTTTCACATTTTGTGAAACGAGGTACTCTTTGATTTTATCAGCGATATAACCTTTTGCAATTGCACCAAGGTCAATGGAAGCCTTGGGGTTTGAGAGCGTAACGGTGTTGCCGTTTATTTGGATGGTATGATAATCAACCAACGCCCTGGCTTCGTCGAGAGCATGGCTGTCCGGTATTGTTTTCTTATCCTTAAAATCCCAAAGGGAGCTTAAAGGCGCTATGGTGATATCAAATGCCCCGTCGGATAACTGACTGTAGGTAAGGGATTTCTGAATCAGGGAAATGGTTTCATCCGATACGGTTACCGGCTTCCCATTTGCCTCATTAATGCGGGAAACATCACTGGTTTCAATGGTTCTGCTTAACAACTGCTCGTATTTTTCGCAGACGGCAAAGGATTCATCCAGTAGGGATTCATCTTTTGTATCGTAAAGTGTGATTTGAATCACCGTGTCCAGTAAAAAGCCCTGCTTGCTGATTGGCTCTTTGGAGGAACTGCAGGCTGAGAGAAACAGGTAGCAGGTAGTCAAAAGGCAAATAGAAAGCAGTTTATAAATATTTTTCATGTCAGAGTTGATCCTTTCGTGCTTTATGCGGGGGTATTTATATGACAGGAAGTATGGAAATCTTTATCCGCGGTGCTGGTAGAAGAAGATTGCCAATTGCGTCCGGTCTCTTAAGTCTAATTTGTCCAGGATCGTACTGAGGTAATTCCGCACGGTTCCTTCGCTCAGATACAAAGTCTCGGAAATTTCTTTATTACTAAGTCCATCAGCAACCAGTTTGATGATTTCCAGCTCTTTTGGCAGGATACCGTGAGAACTGTAGTTGTAGTGTTCTGTGTTCTGCATCAGTTCCGGTATTTTTCTTACTATTTCCCCTCCGAATACACTCTGGCCTGAATAGACTGCTTTCAGGGCAGGCAGGATACTTTCGTAGTTCTGTTTCAGCAGATAGCCTTTTGCACCGATATGTAATGCCCGGACAATATATTCATCATCGGAAAACGTTGTCAGATATAGTATTTTAGCCAAAGGATCTTGCTTTAATATTTTTTCTCCTGCTTCCAGACCGCTCATAGGAGCCATGCGGATATCCATTAAAAGAATATCTGTTTCTGTCTGGTATTTTTCAAAAAGTAATATTGCATCTTTGCCGCTGCTTCCCACAGCGGTTACTTTTATTTCCGGATCACTTTCTAAGATGGTTTTCAGTGACAGTGCAACCAACTGGTCGTCATCTATAATTATTATATTCATTTCAATTTATTTCCTTTCTGATATGGGAGAGAATCAGGTGTTTTTTGGTATTGACGCAAATATTTTAAAACCATTGTCAATACTGGTGCGGAAAGTACCGTGTAAAGCCTGAACCCTTTCCTGCATATTTTCAAGCCCGATTCCATGAGAAGCGGAAGCTTTGCAAAGGGGGTTGCCATTGTCGCTGATCTGGATTTGAAAAAAGGATGGATGTTCTCTTACCAGGATAACAATATGGCTGGCATCACTGTGTTTTACGATATTGGAAAGCCCTTCCTTGATTAACATGATCAAACAGTACTTTACGTTTCTCGGTATGTTGTCACTCATATCATATTCGAATGTTGTTTCATAGGTCTTATAGTCTTTTAAAATGGTGCGGATGGTATCATAAAGGTCTATGGAATCATCATGCAGATCATGAACGCTTTCCCGTATGCTGTCCATGGCGCTGGACAGGGTATCTTTCACTGAGAGCAGAGGTGCTTTCAGATTGTTATCTTTATTCACTGCCAGAAGTGCCCCGGTCTGCAAAATGGAGCGGGACAGCATATGCCCCACGTTATCGTGGATTTCTCTTGCAATACGGTTTCGCTCCTTCAGGGTGGCGAGATGGATTTCATAGTCCTGCTTTTCTAACAGATCTTTATTTTTATTCTCCAGTAACAAATTCAGCTCCCGGCTGTTGTCCCTTGAAATCTTCAGCTGATGAGACAGCTTTTGGAAAGTGTCTGTCCGGTAACAGAGGAGGAAGCTCAATAAAAAATATACCAGTATAGACAGGTGCATCGGCTGAAAATCAATCGTCAGATACCGCAGGCAGGCTGCAACCCCTATGACGGAAAGGTACCAGAACTTCCTGGTAAAAAAATCATAAAAAATAAGCGGAAGCAGCAAACAGAAAGGCGGTACCAGAAAACACAGTAAAAGATAGAAACATCCTGTAAGTACCGTAACTTTAGACTGATCGAAATACGTATTCAGGCAGCTGATGCCAAATGCAGTGACGAAGACATACACCGGCAGAACAGATATGGAACCGTCAATCAGGGTAATAGAGCAGCAAATTAATATAATGCATTTATCAATCAATGTATCCATGAGAATTCCTCCTTGCAATGTAAATTTACAGCAAAAAAGGTTACGGTCAGCTGTAAGTTACTTCTATATTATACCTATTAGCAGCTAAAATCTCAACAACAGAATCTGCAAATCATGAGGTTATGACAAATGTCACCTGATATGCTGACATACGGCACTTCTTCCGGACTTTCCTTTGGTTTATAATGGTATTATCAAATAGACGGAGGGTGCATAGGATGAGCGAAACCATTGTGAAAATAGAAAATCTAGTGAAGCGATACAAAGAACTGGTGGCATTGGACCACTTTAACCTGGATATTAAAAGAGGAGAGATTTTTGGTTTGCTGGGACCAAACGGGTCCGGTAAGACAACTGCAATCAGCTGCCTGTTGTCTCTGCTTTCCTACGACAAAGGCAAAATTGAAGTATTTGGAAAGACAATGCACCCGGACAGCTATGACAGCAAGCGTAAGATCGGTGTTATTATGCAGAACGTAGCTGTTTTTGAAGAGCTGACGGTATATGAAAATCTGGACTATTTTTGTGGATTGTATGTAAATGATAAGCAGGAACGGCGGGGACTGGTAAAAGAGGCAATTGATTTTGTGGGGCTTCGGGATTTCAAAAAATTCTATCCCAGAAAATTGTCCGGAGGTCTTTTAAGAAGGTTAAACATTGGATGCGGAATTGCACATAAGCCGGAGCTGATCATCATGGATGAACCTACAGTGGCAGTGGACCCGCAAAGCCGGAATCACATTTTAAAGGGAATCCAGAAACTCAATGAAGAGGGTGCAACGATTATTTATACCTCTCATTATATGGAGGAAGTGGAACAGATCTGTACCAGAGTTGCCATTATGGATAATGGGCAGAATCTGGCAATTGGGACGACGGAAGAACTAAAAAACATGATCAAAGTGGGTGAAACGATTCGTATCGAAATACTGGGTCTGGAAAGCAGCATCTTATTAAAGATCAAAGAGCTTCCCCATGTCTACTCTGTGGCATATGAAGAAAACGTATTAAAAATCAAATGCAGCAGTGCAAACCACAATCTGGTTAGAATTTTGAATTTTCTTCAGGAGCAGGAAATTTCTTTTGGCAGGGTTTTCTCAGAAATGCCGACTTTAAACGATGTATTTTTAGAGATTACAGGCAAAGAGCTGAGAGATTAGGAGGGGACTATGTTTTTTCATATTTATAAATACCGTTTAAAAGGGCTGGTTCGAAACTGGCAGGGACTGTTTTGGACATTGGCTTTCCCAATGATACTTGGAACACTTTTTTTTGTGACTTTTGGAAATTTTATGGACCGGGAAGAAAAGATGGAGGCAATTCCGGCAGCGGCAGTGATGGAAACCCAGGACAGCTATTTTAAAGAACTGCTGGACGAATTATCCAAACCGGGAAACAACCAGATTATGAATATTCAGTATACGGATGGGGATAACGCAGGGAAGCTCTTAAGTGACGGGAAAATCGACGGAATCTTTTATGTATCCGATACGGTGGAATTGATGGTAAAAAAGACCGGAATAAATCAAAGTATCTTAAGCTCTATTCTGGACAGCTATCTCCAGGTTGAAAATATGATTCAAAAATCCATAAAGGAGAATCCGGCGTCTGCACAGCTGATCCTGAAAAGCCTGAATGAAGATGTAACATTAAATAAAGAAATAACGTTAAGCAGTGGAAACCTGGATTCCATGATGCAGTATTTCTATGCGCTTCTTGCCATGGCAAGCTTGTACGGTTGTTTTCTGGGCCTATACAATGCCGGTTATATTCAGGCAAACCTTACCACGCTGGCTGCCAGAAAAATGACATCTCCTGTTCATCGCATGACAATGATTATGGGTGATTTTGCAGCGGCAGTGACGGTTCATTTTTGCTCATTGCTGATTTTAATGGGCTATCTGAGGTTTGTACTGGGGGTAGACTTTGGCAATAAAATACTGCCAATTCTGCTTTTGACTCTTATCGGCACTTTGATGGGGGTATCTATGGGATTTTTTGCAGGCTGCGTGGGGAGAACATCCCTGAGCATCAAAACGGGTATCATGATTGCGGTCAACATGTTCTTATGCTTTTTCAGCGGTTTATTTATAAACACCATAAAAAATGATGTGGAACAGGTCTTTCCCATTTTAAACCGTATTAATCCAGCTGTGGTGCTCTCTGATGCATTTTATGCACTTGATATTTACGATAATTACGACCGTTATTTAAAAAATATCATTATTTTATTGGCTTTTGCAGCTACATTCTGCATAGGGGGATTTTTGCTGGCGAGGAGGAAGAAATATGCAAGTCTTTAATTGTTTCTATAAAATAATCAAAAAAAACATCGGAGGATTATTGCTTTATTTTGGGATTTTTATAGGTCTTGCGATCTTAATGTCCAATATAACTTCCGGTACCGAGATGAGTAGTTTTGAGGAAACGAAGATTCAGATGGCGGTCATTGACCGTGACAACAGTGAGCTCAGCAAGGCGCTGAAGGAATATATGGGTGCCAGGCAGAATCTGGTTGCAATGGATGATGATAAGGAGAAAATGCAGGACAATTTATTTGCCAGAAAAGTAGAATATATTCTGATTATTCCCCCACATTTTGAGGAGAAATTAAAAAGCGGGGAAGAGGTATATACGGAGAACATAAAAGTTCCCGGTTCCTATACGGGATTTTTTGCAGACAGTCAGGTAAACCAATACTTGAAATCGTTGAAAACATATATTGCAGCCGGATATGGGGTGACAGATGCAGCGGAAAATGTGGAGGAAGATCTGAACATCAAAGGTCAGGTTACGCTCCAGGGGGATTCCGTTAAGGCAGATATGCCTTCTATATATTATTATCTGCGGTATATTCCTTACGCACTGATGGCAGTGTTGATCTATGGAATCAGTCCGGCGCTGCGTGCTTTTCAAAACCGAGATCTGAAAAAAAGGAATGAATGCGGAGCCATGACCCTGAATCAGAGAAACAAGCAGATTATGGCAGCATGTGTGGTGTTTTCCACCATTGTATGGGGGGTATTTATGATCGCGGCAGTCGTGCTTTACCGGGAGCAGCTATTGGATGGAAACATCAAATACGGGATTCTAAATACGATGGCATTTCTGCTGGTTGCGGCGTCAATCGCATTTATGGTGGGAATGCTGGTGAGAAGCGACAATGCCCTTACGGCGCTGGTGAATATAATCAGCCTGGGCTTTTGCTTCATGGGTGGAGTGTTTGTTCCCCAGGAGATTATGAGTGAAAAAGTGCTGGCATTCTGTAAGTTCGTCCCATCATTCTGGTATGTCAGGGTAAATGACCTGTTGG
>NZ_JAWYAJ010000492.1:10277-17527 GCF_034124845.1 Robinsoniella sp. | reverse complement strand
GGTTGCTTATATTCTGGATGCCAAAGAGGAACAGGACAATCCAAATGTGGAAAACGGACCAATGAACAGGGACATTCATTTTGAAAATATTAACTTTTCTTACAGCACAGGATATCCCATTTTAAAAAATGTGGATTTTACCATTCCTGCCGGAAGCACCTTTGCCATACTGGGAGGAACCGGAAGTGGAAAATCAACGCTGATGCATCTGTTGAACAGGCTCTATGACCTTCCAGAAGAATCCGGAAGGATAACGGTTGGCGGCATGGACATAGCTAAAATGAGCCGTGAATATCTACGAAAAAATATTGGTATGGTTTTGCAGGAACCCTTTTTATTCTCCAGGGCAATCCATGAAAATATAGCCATTGCCAATGAAGATGTCTGTCATGAATCCATTCGGGAAGCCGCCAGAATTGCATGTGTGGATGACGCAATCCAACATTTCACCAACGGATATGATACCATAGTGGGAGAACGTGGCGTTACATTATCCGGAGGCCAAAAGCAAAGAGTGGCAATCGCGCGTATGCTGATGCAGAAAGCTCCCATCATGGTATTTGATGACTCCCTCTCTGCTGTAGATGCCGAGACCGATGCAAAAATCCGTGAGGCATTGCAGGACCAGATGGGAAAAGCAACTGTAATCTTAATCTCACACCGTATCACTACATTGATGCAGGCTGATTGCATTCTGGTCCTGGATGACGGCAGTGTGGCACAAATGGGTACCCATGAAGAACTGATTGCACAAGAAGGCATCTATAAAAACATCTACGATATACAGATGAACAATGATGATCGTCTGTTACTGGAAGGAGGGGCAATATGAGCTACGAAGAGCAGGAATTTACAAAATCATTTGATATAAAGATCTGGAAAAAGATCCTGCCGTTTTTAAAACCATATAAAAAGATTTTTATTATGATCATTGCACTGAACTTATTCTGCTCACTGGTGGATATCGCACTGCCATTGTTTCAGCGCTTTGCTATTGATCATTTTATTGAAAAAAACACAATCGACGGTATTGCAGGATTCGCAGTCGTTTACGCTATCGTGATTCTGCTTCAGACATTAAGTGTTATCTTCTTTACAAGAGGCAATATGAAAGTGGAAATGAAAGTGGGCAGAGATTTAAAGAGAGCATGCTTCGTACATCTTCAGACATTGTCATTTTCTTATTACAATGTAACACCGGTTGGCTATATTCTTGCCAGAGTCATGAGTGATACAAACCGTATCGCAGGTCTGGTAGCCTGGAATCTGATTGATGTTTTATGGGCATCCACCTATGTGTTTGGCGTATTTATAGCCATGCTGATCCTGAACTGGCAGCTGGCGCTGCTGGTAATTATCATCGTCCCTGTAATTGCACTGCTGACCGTCTATTTCCAGAATAAGATTCTGACCTGGAACCGGAAAGTCCGCAAAATTAATTCGAAAATTACAGGATCCTACAACGAAGGCATTATGGGTGCAAAAACATCCAAAACCCTTGTAATTGAAGATAAAAATTATGATGACTTCCAGGGAATCACGGATGAAATGAAAACCGCTGGAGTACGTGCCGCCAGATTAAGTGCCGTTTATATACCGCTGGTTATGCTGTTTAGCTCCCTGGCAACGGCTCTGGTTCTGGCTAAAGGCGGAAATATGGTATTAAAGAACCTTTTGATGATCGGAACCCTGTCCGCCTTTACATCCTATGCAGTTGGGATCTTTGAGCCTATACAGCAGCTTGCCAGAAATATTGCAGATATTATCTCCGTACAGGCAAATATAGAACGCGTTGCCGGTTTACTGGATCAGGAACCACAGATCGTGGATTCAAAAGAAATCACAGATAAATATGGGGATTCTTTCTATCCGAAAAAAGAGAACTGGGAGAAGCTGCAGGGAGAGATTGAATTTAAAGATGTATCTTTCCATTATCCGGATGGAAACGAAGAAGTATTAAGCCATTTTAATCTGAAGATACCAGAGGGAACCACGGTGGCAATAGTAGGAGAGACAGGAGCCGGGAAAAGTACGCTGGTCAATCTTGCCTGCCGATTTTTTGAACCAACCCAAGGACAGATTCTCATAGACGGGAAAGATTACCGGGAACGCAGTCAGTTATGGCTTCACAGCAACATTGGATATGTCCTGCAGAATCCCCACCTGTTCTCCGGTACTGTCATGGAAAATATCCGTTACGGTAACTTAGAAGCAACTGATGAACAGGTAATTGCTGCTGCCAAAGCTGTATCCGCTGATCTGGTGGTAGACAAACTGGAAAATGGCTATCAGAGCGATGTAGGTGAGGGCGGTGACCGCCTGTCTACCGGTGAAAAACAGCTGATTTCTTTCGCACGGGCAGTTCTGGCTGATCCCAGAATCTTTGTATTAGATGAGGCAACTTCATCCATTGATACACAGACAGAACAGTTGATCCAAAATGCAACCATGCAGCTGCTGGAGGGAAGAACTTCCTTCTTAATCGCCCACAGGCTGTCCACCATCCGTAAAGCAGATGTGATTCTGGTTGTAAAGGATGGAAAAATTATCGAACAGGGAAAACATCTAGAACTGTTGAAAAAGAAGGGTTATTATCATGACCTTTACAGTAAACAATTCCAGGAAGAGTCTTCCCGAAAAATATTGGCATAAAGTATTGACGATAAATGTAAGCATTCAAGTAATGTATCCTATTTAATATTGGGGCTGAAGTTTCAGCCTCATATTTCATACCTTTAAATTAATAATAATTATCATTATTAGAAAAACTATTGACGAGCTTTCCTACACATGTTAAAATACAATTAAGTTAGCAGCAACTAACTATAATAATTCATAAGATCAGCATTTTTTGGAATAATACAAGCTGACTATAATTTAAAATATGAATATCTAAGGAGGAAACAAATTATGTCATTAATTGGAAGAGATGTAAGTGATTTTAAAGTACAGGCATACGTAGGAGGTGAATTTAAGGAAGTAACGAAAAATGATATTATGGGAAAATGGTCGGTATTCTTTTTCTACCCGGCAGATTTTACTTTTGTGTGCCCTACAGAGTTAGAAGACCTGGCAAATAAATATCAGGAGTTTAAAAATATCAATTGTGAAATTTATTCCGTATCCTGCGACACCCATTTTGTTCATAAAGCATGGCATGATGTTTCAAAAACGATCCAAAAGATCCAGTACCCGATGCTGGCAGACCCCACTGGAGAATTAACAAGAGATTTTGATGTCATGATTGAAGAAAACGGACTTGCGGAACGCGGCAGCTTTATCGTCAATCCGGAAGGAAAGATTGTAGCTTACGAAGTAATCGCCGGAAACGTGGGACGTAATGCAGATGAATTATTCCGCCGGGTGCAGGCATCCCAGTTTGTTGCAGAGCATGGCGACCAGGTGTGCCCGGCAAAATGGCAGCCGGGTGCAGAGACACTGAAACCAAGCCTGGAGCTTGTGGGACTGATTTAATATGGAAGCGTTATATGATGTGATTATAGTAGGCGGAGGGCCGGCAGGCCTCTCTGCCGCTATCTATATGGCGCGTGCCAGGTATCGGACACTGGTGATTGAAAAAGAAAAATTTGGCGGACAGATCACCATTACTTCGGAAGTGGTAAACTATCCGGGCATTCCAAGTATCAGCGGCAGTGAACTGACCGATGGAATGCAAAAGCAGGCAGAAGCATTTGGTGCAGAATTTCTGCTGGCAAATGTGGAACATCTGAGCTTGGATACGGATATTAAAACCGTTACAACAGACCGGGGCGAGAAAAAGGCTCTGGGTATCATACTGGCAACCGGTGCAGCCCCAAGGAAAATTGGGTTTCCGGGAGAGCAGGAATTTCAAGGAAGAGGAGTTGCTTATTGTACAACCTGCGACGGAGAATTTTTTACCGGAAAAGATGTTCTGGTAGTAGGCGGAGGTTTCGCAGCTGTGGAAGAAGCGATCTTCCTTACC
Organism: Robinsoniella sp.; assembly: GCF_034124845.1. Classification (NCBI taxonomy): domain Bacteria; kingdom Bacillati; phylum Bacillota; class Clostridia; order Lachnospirales; family Lachnospiraceae; genus Robinsoniella; species Robinsoniella sp. The sequence goes on along the minus strand of NZ_JAWYAJ010000492.1, from coordinate 13,563 downwards.
AAATATGCGAGGCAGGTGCTTATACTGGTTCGAGGCGATTCTTTTTCCTGTGCAAAGTCTGCATCAGACGAATTGGATCACTACGATAAAATTCAGGTTCTGTTTCATACGGAAATCAAAGAAGCAGGCGGAGAAGGCAAGCTTCAATATGCATTGTTATACAATAACCGGACCGGGGAAACCAGACGGTTTGAACCGGAGGACGGCAGTTCCTTCGGCATTTTTGTTTTTGCCGGGTATGCTCCTGCGAACAGTTTATTCAAAGATGTCGTAGAAGTTGATGACCATGGCTATCTGATCACCGATATAAATCATAAAACGAATATAGACGGCGTTTACGGTGCAGGTGATGTCTGTGTAAAAAATCTCCGTCAGGTAGTAACAGCAGTTGCAGATGGTGCAAAAGCAGCAACCGCTCTCGAAAAACATGTTTCCGAAGTCCACGAACGAAATCAAATACCGCCTATTCCCATGCCCGTTGCTGCGCGGGTAAAAAATGGACAGACTTTGGAAGCAGATAAACAGCCGGAACAAAATACGGAGGAATCGAATGGCACATTTATTCCCGCTTCCATGCGGGACCAGTTAAAACCATTATTTGAAAAGTTTCATAAAATGATTCTTTTAAAGGCATTTCTGGATCAAAGCCCCATATCCCGGGAAGTGGAAGGGTTTGTACGGGAAATGGCATCCCTGACAACCTGGATCCAAGCAGAAATTCTACAGGATGCATCTGCCATACAAATTCCTTCCATAGAAATATGTGATCGTTCAGGTGTATCTCTGGGCTTCCGGTTCCACGGAGTACCGGGGGGACACGAATTTAATTCATTTATTGTTACTTTATATAATGCAGCCGGACCGGGTCAGATGATTGACGAACGGATACTCGCTAGGATACGTGCAATTTCCGATCCTGTTAAAATAGAGATTGCAATTTCCCTTTCCTGTACCATGTGTCCGGATTTAGTCATGGCCGCTGGCAGGACAGCTATTGAAAATGAAAATATCCAGTGTGATGTCTTTGATATCAATCATTTTCCTAAGCTAAAGGAAGATTATCAGATTATGAGCGTCCCCTGCATGATAATCAATCAGGAACATGCGTATTTTGGTAAGAAAAGCATTGAAGAAATATTAGGTCTCATAGCGGAAACCAGATAATATACTGATACAGTAATGCCTGAAGGCAATTACTGTATCAGTCATAGTGACAGAAAGAGGTGCGGTATGAATCATTTAGAAATAGAAAAAGTAATTGGAAGGGAAATTATTGATTCCAGAGGAAATCCAACCGTAGAAGCGGAGGTACATCTTAAGGATGGAACCATAGGAAGAGGTGCCTCTCCAAGCGGAGCCTCCACCGGAATCTTTGAAGCATTGGAACTTCGAGACAATGACAATGCTCGTTTTAAAGGTAAAGGCGTTCAAAAAGCAGTAGAAAATATTAACAGAACTATTAATCAGGCAATCTCCAATATGGATGCCGGTGATATTTATAAAATCGACCATGCAATGATAGCGGCAGATGGAACCGATGATAAATCAAATCTTGGAGCCAACGCAATTCTTGCCGTCTCCATCGCCTGTGTACGCGCAGCCTCCCTTTCCCGGAAAATACCCCTGTATCAATTTCTTGGCGGGATCAACGGAAATAAACTGCCGGTGCCTATGATGAACATACTGAACGGAGGTGCGCACGCATCCAATACGGTTGATGTACAGGAGTTTATGATCATGCCCGTTGGCGCTCCAAGCTTCAAAGAAGGGCTTCGCTGGTGTACAGAAGTATTCCATACACTGGCATCCATATTAAAGTCTAAAGGATTGGCTGTTTCCGTTGGAGATGAAGGAGGATTTGCGCCGGATCTTTCCAGCGATGAAGAAGCCATCCAGTATATATTAATGGCAGTGGAAGAGGCGGGATATCAACCCGGAAAGGATTTTGTACTGGCGATTGATGCGGCTTCCAGTGAATGGAAAGGTGAGACTCCTGGCACTTATCTGCTTCCAAAGTGCAAAAAAACCTTCACATCCCAGGAACTTATTGCCCACTGGAAGATGCTTTGTGAAAAATATCCCATTTATTCCATTGAGGACGCCTTAGATGAAGAAGACTGGCAGGGCTGGCAGCTCCTTACAAAAGAGCTGGGAAGTCAGGTTCAGTTAGTAGGCGATGATCTCTTTGTCACCAATACCAAACGCTTGAAAAAAGGTATTGAAATGGGCTGCGGTAATTCTATTTTGATTAAACTTAACCAGATCGGAACGGTATCGGAAACGCTGGAAGCCATCAAAATGGCTCAACAGGCAGGCTATACGGCAATTGCCTCACACCGCTCCGGAGAAACGGAAGATACAACTATTGCGGATCTTGCAGTTGCCCTCTCAACCGGGCAGATCAAAACCGGAGCACCAAGCAGAAGTGAGAGAGTTGCAAAGTATAACCAGCTCCTTCGCATTGAAGAAGAACTGGGGAATGATGCTGTGTATCCCGGTATTCATGCATTTAACAGGTATTAAATATAATTGATACGAAAAAGCAGGGCGAAATGGATTTAACGTATACCATTTTGCCCTGCTTTTTAATCAGTTTTTAGATCGCTTCTTTTGATGTGCCTGTTAATCTGCCTGTTTCTTATCCAGTTTATAAAAAATTTTCAATGTTTCCTGAAGCTGTTTATCCTTTTCCAGCGCAATATTAGCTTCTGCTGCCTGTTCTTCATCCGCTTCTATCACGACATCCGGTTCCAGACCTTTACCCTGGATCGAATATCCGCTTTTTGTGAAATAACTGGAAATGGTAAGTTTCACGGCTGTACCGTCTTCTAATGGAATAAGATTTTGTACAATTCCTTTACCGAAAGAAGTAGTACCGGCTAATGTCCCCCATTTATAATCCCGGATTGCGCTTGCAAATACTTCTGCCGCACTGGCTGAATTTCCATTCATTAATACCACTGTCGGCAATTTGACTTCATGACCATCCGCTCCGGATATTTCATCCAGGCGGGTGCCATTTTTATCTTCCGTATATACAATCAATCCATCGGGCAGAATATAATCCAGCATGGAAACAACGCTGTCCAAAAGTCCGCCCGGACAATTACGGAGATCATAAACAACTTTTTCCATTCCCTGTTTCTGAAGATCATCAATTGCATTCTTAAACTGGTCAACTGTCACTTCATCAAACTCGCTGATCGCAATATACCCGACTTTATCCGGAAGCATTTGATAACGAATCGTATCTACTTTTATTTTTTGACGCTTCATGGTTAATTCC
>NZ_JAWYAJ010000492.1:0-10267 GCF_034124845.1 Robinsoniella sp. | reverse complement strand
CCCCTGATATCATTTCAACGATCTTGTTTAGATCGGTTCCGGTTACATTGATGTCATCTACGCCCATAATAATATCATCTGTCAGCATACCTGCGCCTTCAGCCGGACTATTTTCATAGACTTTAGCAATACTTGTCTGTTTTGTTATATAGTGCTGGTTAACCAGTACGCCAATGCCGCAGTAATTGCCGGAAGAAGATTTTTTCATAGATTCAAAATCTTCTTTATTATAGTAAGCCGAATAAACATCATCCAGCCCATACAGCATTCCTTTGTAAATCCAGTCCTCAACCTGTTCACTATTCTCATCAAAGTAATAATACTTGTCGATTAGATTTTGAATAGTACTGATCTTATTAGCTATGCGGGACACATCCAGCTCATTCGATTTTCCGGATTCAGTTCCATTCTCACTTTCCGTGGCAGCCAGTTGAGCTCCATTAGTTTCCCCAGCCACCGACCTGGAATCCCATGCCTTACTGTTCGTATAAATCAATAAAGACATTATACAGATGATCCCCATTGCTGCGGCTCCTGTTATAATGCCTTTCCAATAAGAATTTTTATGTTCCCTGTTCTTATCCTCCAATGTTTTGTCCTCCTTACGATCTCTATATTCAGTGTGTTACTAGTAGTCCATTGCTTTAAAATTTGGCGGTACTAGTAGCTATACCCGTTAAATATTTTAAGTATACAGGGATTTATCAGGAGAGTCAATGCAAATTACTTAAAAAACACTTTATATCCTACCATCAGATCCACCATCCGGTTGTAACTTTTAACACCGTCTGACTGACCATTTGCTTTTAAATAAGTATCGTTCATTTTCACAGCAGCCTTTGCCACTTTTGTATCATAGCGTTTCCAAAAGCTATTATTGGCAGTAAGGTCTGCTTCTATAATCGGGTTCAGCTGTCTGCGTATTCTTTTGTAGGCTTCTTTATCCGATCTGCTTAGCACATTCATACTGGAGATCCAGGCGGTAAGACTGCCACTATAACGGAATTCCGGAACATCAGATTTTTCACATGCCAGATATGCAATAAAATTTGCTTCATCCTCCTGCATAAACCCTTTTAAGTGGGAGAGTTCATGACACGCAGTAAATGGGATATTATAGGGAAGCATATCTCCATTGTAGTTCGCTTCAATTGTAAAGGGAGAATAAATACCGCTTAAGCTCTGAACAGATAAAATACCGGATGCCCATAATTTTTTCGGTCTTGGGTAGTAATCCGACAATCCGATATAAGATTTACTGATCTCTTTCATAGCCTCTACTGCCTGACTCTGAACGGCAGTGTCAACTATACAGATACCTTCCGTGTTGCGTTTTACCATTCCTGCCCACAGATTTACTTCTACCGTTAAATCTTCACACAGAATAGCCAGATCGGATGAGGTGTAGGAAATGACCTCAAAACCATTGTGCTTTGAAAAAGATACTCTCTGATAATTAATACCGCAGTTAATCGTATATAAAAAAAAGAGGATTGCGGTTCCGTGTACCAAGTATAAAAGGCCTATGTAAATATGTAATAATTTTTTCTTTTTGCGGACCACTTGAAAAATGAAGATGAAAACTCGAATAATACAGACAGTTAAAGCAATATAGAGGAAAATTTCTACTAAAGAAAACGGAAATATGGATTCCAATCGCCCGATACTGTTGACCAGAACCGGATAAATCGTTGCCGAATACCACTCCGCAAATCCTTTGTATTCTTTTGCCAGAAATAGCAAAAAAAGGCTAAAAACGAATAATAACATACTTCCAGATAATTGTAACAGTTTTTTGTTGTCATCTACTCTGATTTCTCCCATAATTTGCCCACCTATCACAAAAATTCTAATAATTATATTTTAGCAAAATTCGACAAATTTTTCTACTAAAAATGGAAATGTTCATACAATGTTTACATGTTAATATTTACCATCCATATACTCGTATTTTATGGTCAAATGTAATAAAAAAAGTACTAAAAATCATAAAATATTACCCTTGTGGAACCGAAAGAAAGAGTACTATAATGATTACATACAGAAGATGGAAAGGAGGTAAACTGATGACAAAGATGCCCGTTAATTTTCAGAGTCCTGAGGACATCATAAAATTTGTAAATATCGTAAGCGGTTATGATTATGATGTGGATTTAAAGTGTGGACACTACGTGGTGGACGCGAAATCCCTGGTCAGTGCATTTACGCTGAGTAATTCCACTAATATTGAAATGCAGATCCATGGCGATGATTGCAACGAATTGTTAGTCCATGTTGCCGAATATCTATGCAATTAGTAATAGAAATAGGAATGTCATTTGGTTAATGTTTAAAAAGCAGCATAAATCAGATCGGCATTCTTATTTTTTTGCGGTTTTATATAAATACGTAACTTGAAAAAATTGTGGACAAACCCTGAATTTATTTGTATGATATGCTATAGTGTATTTGATAGGCGTTGATACAGATGCCTAGGGGGCAGCCATTAAAGTTGCCGGATATTTACATAAGAATATTATATAGAAGGAACAAAGGAGAAATTTTATGCTTCATATCGTCATATGTGATGATGAACCCATTATTGCCGAGAAAATTAAAAATATCATAGTAAGTCAAATGGCTGATACGAATGAAGATTATCAATTAACTGCAAAATATAACGGAAATGATCTGCTTGCTTTTGTATCAGAAAACCAGGCAGATCTAATTTTTCTGGATATTGATATGCCCGAAATCTCAGGTATGGAAATTGCATCACAGCTTTATCAGTCAGGAATCAGCAACCGCATTGTCTTTGTAACCAGCCATGCAAATCTAGTTTTCGACACTTTTAAGTATCACCCGTTTCAATTCATAAGAAAAGAGTATATGGAAACAGAATTGCCGGAAGTCTTAAACGGCTTTCTCGACCTGAACACCGATGAGAACGAGGTACTGGAGATTACAGATGCTGACGGTATACACCTCATTCCCATCAAGCAGATTTTATTTATGGAAAAGATGGACAGAAAAATCGCAATTATCTGCACCAACGACAAGACCTTTCAGGTCTGGGCCTCACTGCGTGATTTTGAGAAAAATTATGCTAAGAATGGGCTGTGCAGAATTCATAATGGTATTATGGTGAATTTGAAATATGTATCAAGCATCGAGAATGATACTGTGATTATGGAAAATGAAATCGAACTGCCAATGAGCAGAAGCCGTAAGAAGGATGTGAAACAGCGGTTTATTGCATATATGAGGGGACGATAAATGGAAATTCTTTATACAGTTACTAAATTTTTAGCCAGTCCGATTGAAAATTTTATGATTTTATATTTTGTGGTTAAATATCTGGGATTAAAAGACGACTCTATATCTAAGAAAATAGGCGGAGTGTTAGCTGTCATATTGATAATACTAATTGCACAATTTACAGGAACTTTTTATAGAAGTGATGTAATCCTTCCCATTATGGCTATCTTAGTTCTATGGATTTATTGCAGATGGGCATTAGACGGGAGCGCAATTCTTCAGATGTTATGCTGCTTTACCCCTTTCATTATGTTAACGCTGATTAATACATTTATCTATCAATTAGTTGCAATGTCTTTTAATATAAGTGTACATGCTTTATTAACTTCAGAATCATATATTTTGATCTGGGTATTTATTATATCTAAAGTATTATTATATGTATTTATCCAGGTAATATTACGTGTAATGAAACGGAGCAAATTAAACCTTAGGAAACGAGAGTGGTTTACATTTTTGATCGTATTTCTCGTTTCATTTATAACGGATTTAGCTTTGTATTTAATGGTTCGAAACAATCCTACCGACGAAGCTATGAATATTAAAGCTCTTATCATTTTAATTGGTATTATCATCATTGATATTTATATCTATCATTCTATACTAACATTAAGTCAGGAAAACCAGGACATTTTACATATGGAATTAACAGAATTGAAATGCAAAGAGTTGGAAAGACAGTTATTTCAGATTAAAGATGCTGAAAATAGAGAATCCAAGATGCGGCATGATTATAAAAATCACCTTGCCTGTATACAAACACTATTATTTGAAGAAAAATATGATACCGTAAAAGATTATGCAAAAAAGGTATCCGACTTTTATCTTCAACAAACTACAGCATCTGAAATCTGCAATAACCACACCATTAATGCCGTCCTGCATGCTAAATCTGATGTTTGCCAGAAATATGGTATCTCTTTGGATATCAAAATAGCTGGTAACGCAAGCATTCTGGATGGCGTTGATACCAGTATTGTTTTATTCAATCTTCTGGATAATGCTATTGAAGCGAATATGCATAACACAGACAAATGGATTTCAATGGAAATGTATCAAGAAAAGAGTTATTTTAATATTTTTGTAAAAAATCCTATTAAAGAATCAGTTTTAAAGAAAAATCCACAGCTATTATCTACAAAAGACACTTCCGGAAAACATGGTCTGGGACATCTAAATGTAGCAGAAGCTGTTAATAAGAACGGAGGTATTGTAGAATATTACGAAAAGGACAATGTATTTATAGCACATATTATGATAAAAATATAATTTGATTACCAGTTAGACAAGAAATCAAACCAACTAGTCAATTCGTATTGAAACTTATAGAATAAATTGGTAAAATCCTATAGAAATGTAAAATTCTATGAAGTTTATAGGGATTTAGGTGAAGTTATGATTTCCAAGTGTGCTAATGTGGTGACTGATTTATGTGTCCGGAAGATGATCATTCAAGGCACTGAAAAAGAGGTTTATCAGTATGGGTTTGAGTTAATAATATCTACAATAGTAAATATATTCTGGATATTATTAATTGGTATTATTTTTAATAGGCTTTTTTTAGCTTTAATAGGTTTTTCAATATTTGCATGGATCAGAACTCAAAGTGGCGGTTACCACGCTAGTTCTTATCTAAAATGTAATCTATCATTAATTATTGTATTTGGATTTATCATGGCGTCAGTACGTTTTTTTAAAATTACAGATGTTTATTTTGCCTTTTTTGTACTGGCATACATATATGTTCCACTTTTCATGTGGCAGTTTTCACCTGTTGAAAATCTGGAATCCCCTTTAGACTCTGCTGAACGATCCCTCGTAAAACGAAAAGTATTAATGAGGGTAATAATTTGTGAAGTAGTAGGCATATGCGGATGGTTATTCGGTTACAATGAACTTGCTGTTTTAGTATTGTTTGTTCATGTTGCCGTTATCATATTAATAATCATAGAAATATTGAAAAGGAGGCGATTAAATGAAAGCCAATATTAAAGAAAACCTGTTAAAAGCTGTTGCAGCAGCTGGACATGCTGTAGCATTAGAAGGTGGAGACTGGCCATCATGGATCGGAATTTACCAGCCATCTAAACCAGAGGCTCTTAAAAAATCTAACGGTAAAAAATCCAAATAGGAAACAAAAATTACCAGTTAGACAAGAATCGAATCCAGTTAGTCAAAAGCTATTGCAATTTTTTCAAAATGAGTTAATATATTGGTGTTCAGACAAATATTAACTCATTATTCTTTTTCGGAAGCTGTCTGATTTGATTACTGTTATCGTTTGAGGGAGTACTGCGTGAAGTGGGGAACGCGTGTATATAAATATATATGAGCGATAATAACGTACGGAAAATTTTTTAATAAACGAACAGTATCAAATCGGCTTCATAATACGCCTCTGTAATATGCCAGACGCCTTTATCTGGGATATTACAGGGGCCATTTTTATTTTGTAATGGCAATTTTGAATAAGGTGTGTTAGAATCATGTAGAACATGTTTGAAAATTCATTTCCAAATACGCCTCGTTTAAATTTTGCCTTTCGGAGGAAAGCATATGGATTGTAAAACTGCCCAGCAGATGATTTTGCCTTATATACAGCGAAAATTAAATGATAAAGAACTTGAAAAATTCATTGAGCATATCAAAGAATGTCCGGAATGCCATGAAGAACTAGAGATTTATTTTACGATCTATTTTGCATTGGAACGTCTGGATGATGAAAGTCATATGAACTACAATATCCAGAAACTTCTGGTTGATGACCTGCATTCTTCGGAGCATCGTGTACACCGCAGAAAGATCATGCGTTTTTACCGGCACTGCTTTATGGCTGTGGCTCAGCTGGCTCTGTTGATCGTACTGTTTACCCAGTTTCAGATGTGGGGCAGCAATAAAACAATTCAGCAGACAACAATCTATGAATTTGTCTATGGCAATCCAAAATCCGAGATCGATGAAAATTTAAAAGATATACCTCAGATTTACCAGATCGAAACTTTGGATACTGAAGAAGCGTCGGGCACTGAAAAGAGCAGTGTGAAAAAAACTCCCGAGACGGAAAGTTCTTCCAATACTGCCAGCGAAAAATCCTCAAATAAAAAAAAGAAGAATACAAAGAAAAAGAATGCAAAAAATAAGAGTACTGAGAATCAGACTACAAAAAAGTAATTGGAGATATGTATGAGTGAAAAAATCGTTTTAATCGATGGACATAGTATTTTAAACAGGGCTTATTATGGAATCCCGGATCTCACGAATTCAGAAGGACTTCATACCAATGCCATTTATGGATTTTTAAATATCATGTTTAAAATATTATCCGAAGAAAACGCGGATTATCTGGCTGTGGCATTTGACCTGAAAGCCCCTACTTTCCGTCATAATATGTATGCAGAATACAAAGGCACCAGAAAGCCAATGCCTGACGAACTGCGTCAGCAAGTACCGGTGATGAAAGAAGTGCTCCAGTCAATGGATATTCCTCTCATGCAGCTGGAGGGATTTGAAGCGGATGACCTCTTGGGCACGGTAGCAAAAAAGATGGAAAAAGAGGGACTCATAGTCTCCATCGTATCCGGTGACCGGGACATGCTGCAGCTGGCAACCGATCAGATCAAAATCCGTATTCCCAAGACGAAGCGGACCGGTACAGAAGTAGAAGATTACAATACCAAGGACGTGATTGAAAAATATCAGGTTACACCTCTTCAGATTATCGAGTTAAAGGCTTTGATGGGTGATGCTTCTGACAATATCCCGGGCATACCGGGTGTTGGAGAAAAGACCGCTACAAAATTAATTGTAGAATATGGCTCCATTGAAAATGCCTATGCTCATGTGGAAGAGATAAAACCAAATAAGGCAAAAGAATCCTTAAAAAACCATTATGATCTGGCTGTGCTGAGTAAAGAGCTGGCTACCATTAACATAGAAAGCCCTCTGGATTTCTCACTGGAAAGTGCCCGCATTCATAATCTCTATACCCAAAAAGCATTTGAATTGTTTAAACGGCTGGATTTTAAAAATATGCTTTCCAAATTTGACTGTGAAGCACCGGTGAATACCGTGACAGATGTCTTTACAAAAGCAAATGATTTTGGCAAAGTAGAAGAGATCTTTACAAATGCAGGCAAAAACAAGCATGTCGGCATACAGCTTTTCACTGAGAAAAACAGTTTATTCGGATGCTCCCTTTGTTTTGGACCTTCCGATATTTATTTTATTCCCGTTGAAGGATTTATTTTGGAAGATTACCTGATTGGAAAAATACAGGAAATGGTTCAGGCAGTTCCTGCTGTCAGTACCATTAATCTGAAAGAACAGTTAAAATACCTTGCCGTAACCAGAGAACAGCAGCCTAAATTTGCAGATGGAGCCATTGGGGCTTACCTGGTAAATCCGTTGAAAGATACTTACACCTATGAAGATCTGGCAAAAGAGTACCTGGATATGATGGTTCCTTCCAGGGCGGAACTGCTGGGAAAAATGTCGCTCACAGCTGCTGCTGAGGAAAAGGAAACGGAACTGTTAACCTATGCATGTTATGCAGCTTTTGTGGCTTATTCTTCCACACCTAAAATCCGGGAACGCCTTGTAGAAATGCAGATGGATCATCTGTTTGACGAAATTGAGATGCCTTTGGTTTATACACTCTTTGATATGGAACAGGAAGGAATTCTGGTGGAGTCAGAAGCCTTAAAAATCTATGGCGAACAGCTGCTGATCCGCATTACAGAACTGGAGAAATCCATTTACGAACAGGCAGGAGAGCAGTTTAATATCAATTCACCGAAGCAGCTGGGTGTTATTTTATTTGAAAAGTTAAATTGCCCCAACGGCAAAAAAACCAAAACCGGATATTCCACTGCTGCAGATGTTCTGGAAAAACTGGCTCCCGATTTTCCAATTGTAACCGACATTTTGGAATACCGCCAGCTTACGAAGTTAAAATCTACCTACGCGGACGGACTTGCCAATTATATCTCTGAGGACGGAAGAATCCACAGCACCTTCAACCAGACAATTGCGGCTACCGGAAGAATCAGCAGCACAGAACCGAACCTGCAGAATATTCCCATCCGCATGGAACTCGGAAGACTCATCCGTAAAGTATTTGTACCAAAAGAGGGATATGTATTCGTAGATGCCGATTATTCCCAGATTGAGTTACGCGTACTTGCACATATCTCAGGGGATGAGACTTTAATAAACGCTTATCAGCAGGCACAGGATATCCACCGCATTACGGCTTCCCAGGTATTCCATATACCTTTTGAGGAAGTAACAGACCTGCAGAGGCGTAATGCAAAGGCTGTAAACTTTGGTATAGTCTATGGCATCAGCTCATTTGGGCTTAGCCAGGATCTGAGTATCACCCGGAAAGAAGCTGCTGCATATATTGAGCAGTACTTCATCACCTATCCCAGAATCAAACAGTTCCTGGATGAAACGGTGGAAGCTGCGAAAAAAGAAGGATATGTAACGACCATGTTTGGCAGAAGACGTCCTGTTCCGGAATTAACTTCCAGTAATTTTATGCAGCGTTCTTTTGGAGAACGTGTAGCCATGAACTCTCCCATACAGGGAACTGCTGCCGATATTATAAAAATTGCCATGATTCGTGTGAATAACAGTTTAAAGGAAAAGGGTCTGAAATCCAGATTGATTCTTCAGGTCCATGATGAACTTTTAATCGAAGCGTCACAGGATGAACTTGAACAGGTTGAGCAGATACTGGAAGCGGAAATGACAGGTGCTGCTGATCTGGCTGTTAAAATGGAGATCGATATGCATACCGGGAATAACTGGTATGAGGCTAAGTAGATAGGAGACAGGTTTACTAATGAAAGTATTAGGAATCACCGGCGGAGTAGGCGCCGGTAAGAGCACCGTTTTAGATTATATTTCAAAAATGTATCATGCCAGAGTCATTCAGGCTGACCAGGTTGGACATCTTCTGATGTCCCCGGGTCAGGTATGTTATTACCGCATTGCAGAATCATTTGGAAGCAGTATTTTGAATGGGGATCAGAATATCAACCGCAGTAAGCTTGCTGATATTGTTTTTGAAAATCCGGAAAAATTACAAAAGCTGAACCGGATTGTCCATCCTGCAGTAAAGGAATATATAGTAAATGAAATCAAAAAAGAACGTGCAGCCGGTAAAGTTCCTTTTGTGGTAATTGAAGCGGCTCTTTTGATTGAAGACCACTATGAGACTATCTGTGACGAATTCTGGTATGTCTATACCTCTGATGATGTGCGCAGAATCAGACTCAAGACGGCACGTGGATATTCGGATGAAAAAGTAAAACAGATTATGAAAAACCAGATGCGTGACAACGTATTTCGCCAGCATTGTCAATTTGTAGTTGACAACAGCAGCAATATTGTAGAAAATACATATGAACAAATTGACAGGGGATTGATAGAACATGAATTTTTGTAGTATAACAAGCGGAAGCAGCGGAAACTGCATCTACGTAGGATCAGAACATGCCAGCCTACTGGTAGACGTTGGCTTAAGCGGCAAGAAAATTGAAGCCGGCTTAAACTCCATTGACCGAAAAACAGCAGAAATGGACGGCATTTTAATTACACATGAACATTCCGACCATATAAAAGGTTTGGGCGTTCTGGCAAGAAAGTATCAGATACCAATCTATGCAACCGGTGGTACCATCAAAGCGATGAAAGCTTATTCACCTCTAGGTAAAGTGGATGAATCTCTTTTTTGTGAGATCTATCCGGATAAGCCATTTTGTATTAAAGATCTGGAAGTAGCGCCATTTTCCATTTCCCACGATGCGGCTGACCCGGTAGCCTACCGTATTAACCATGAACATAAATCCGTGGGTGTAATCACAGATCTGGGACATTATAACGATTACATAGTAGACCATCTTCAGGGACTGGACGGCGTACTTTTAGAAGCGAATCACGATATTAATATGCTTCAGGTTGGAAG
>NZ_JAWYAJ010000491.1:0-4026 GCF_034124845.1 Robinsoniella sp. | reverse complement strand
CATATCGAAGACCTCATTAATCCTCTTTGTATCATTTGCAGCTGCATTCACTATTTTTCCGTTTTCAAAGGTAAGCACAATATTTTCGTAGGTAAATCCCTGATACAGAGACGGCGTATTATACGCAAGTGTCCCGTTTACAGAATCTCTGATTGGGGCTGTATATACCTCCCCGTCGGGAATGTTGCATTTGCCTGCGCAGGGGATTGCGTTCATCCCTTTAATGGAAAAGGTCAGGTCTGTGCCCGGTCCCGTCATGCGAACCTTGTCTGTACGTTCCATGTATGCCTTGAGGTTTTGCATAGCCTTGTCCATTTTCCCATAATCCAGGTTGCAGACCTTAAAGTAGAAGTCCTCAAATGCCTCGGTACTGGAATTGGAGAGCTGAGCCATAGAGGCATTGGGGTAACGAAGAACCACCCATCTGGTCTTTTTTACACGGATTTCATGATGTACCGGGGTATTGTAATATTTATCATAAATGGCCATTTTTTCAGCAGGTACATCGGATAATTCCGACACATTATTGGACCCCCGGATGCCAATATAGCAGTCCATGTTAGACATTTCCAGTCCGTCCACTTCTGCCATCAGCTCCACCTGCTCCTGCGTACATTCCATCAGGATGTCCCGCTGTACTTTATTGCTGATAAACCGGATAAACGGGATTCCTTTCGCCGCATAGACTTCCTTTATAATCTGCCTTGCCAGCTCTTGTGTGTCCTCTCCGATATAGTGGATGTAAACCTTGTCGTTTTCTTTCACCTCACAGGAATAATTCACCAGGTTATGCGCCAGCGTTTTTATTCTCTCATCCATATTCTTTACCTCTCTCTTTCTTATTTTCGTTGTTTCAATAACTTCCTGATTCAATATTAACTTTCACTTTTTTCTTGTAAGTTGTCTTCTGTTAATTTTAGCATATCCACAAACTGGCAATTGCATTCAGGGAAAAGGACATTTCTTCTATATATAGTATGAAACGCCCTGGCTGATAGCCAGGGCGTCCTCTTACTATTAAGTGCCGGTTGTGAATCTGCCTTAAAATGAAAATTATAGAGTATTTTATCCTATTACACTCAATTAATATAGGTAATAAATATATTTCCCGACTTTTCAAACAATTCTTTACTGTCGTCCGACGGATAATAATAGGACTCTTCTTCTCCCGGTTTCAGAAGTATTGTATTAAAGTTATCATATCCAACCATAACTCTGACTCCTTCCGAAGTCTGTACCATTACGGGGTAACCGTGGCTCACGTAGTAGAGAACCATATCCAGCGTGCAGCCGCTCAAATCGAGAACCGTTTTATCACTCAGTGACTGCTTCAGTTTAGCCACATCCATTTCCCCGCTCTTCATGATCGCCGGTACTTTTGCAAGATCCAATTCCATCTCATCTTCCTTATTACCACGTTCCCAGACATATTTCTGGTGATTATCCACCACCACTCCAAGCATTTCATCTGCTCTTCGGATAGCAGCATTGGCATTGGCAAAGATGCTGTCCAGTTTACCATAAGCATATACATAATAGAGGTTCTCACTCTTCTCTTTGGCTTTAATTGATACGGTATGGTTGCCTTCCAGTACCACCTGACGGCTTCTTACCACCTGAGGCGTCTTGACTTTTAGATCCTGACCCACCCGCAGAATCATCTCTGTCTGCTTCTTTTCCGTGACCTGTGTAGTCATGCCAAATGCTGAATCCTCATCAGCTGCATTATTTACAATATGGTCTTCCGCAGCTTCGGTAAAGGTATCACCGTTCCTCTGCATTCTGGTAAGAGTGAGCAGCTTCTCCGTTATTTCCGTCTTTGTAATATACAGACCACCCGGGTTATAGTCTTTCACTGTCTCCCCCTGGCTGTTTTGAATCTGTAAGGTCTTCATCGGGAATCGTTCATTTCCCTCATGCTGTGTATTGATATCAGATGCATCTGCAATGCCGTATACCAGATCCTCGCCCATAAATCCGATGATGCGGATTCTTTCTGAATCCTGGCAGGTAATCTCCCGTGTTTCTTTTGTATCCATGTTCATTATGGAGATGGTCTTGGAATCGTAAGCTTTATTTTCCTTTAGCCAAGCAAAATATTTTCCGGACTGGGATCCCGCCATGCATCCCTGATTTAAGTTTTTCACAATCTTCTCTACCTGCATCGTTGACAGATTTACCTGATAGACGTCTCCGTCAACCAGCAGATTAAAATCTTCCTGGTCATCTGATACATAGGTCAGGATATCCAGATCCTTCTTTAACAGTTCATAGGATTCTCCACTTCTTACAAATATACCTTCCCGGACATATCCGGAAGCTGCCTCATAAGAATACAATGCCACACCTGACTCACCTTCATGGCTGCCCCGGTTCATATATCCGCTGACTGTAAAATAAATATTTCCATTGGATTCCACTTCGATAATGCTGATATCATGTCGGTTGTAGGAATCCCGGTAATCCGAGTTTTCTTTTTGGCGGAAAGTGAATACCTGAGCAATTTTATTGCTGTTAACATCATAACTATATAGTTCATTTTCCTGAACAAAAGCAAAATACTGCTTCTTATCATCCGTTTTGTAGGTGACTTCTCTTCCTGTGATTCCCAGATTCACACCTTTTGTAGTTATGATAGAATTTTCCGGATTAAAAATCTGTTCGGTTTTTCGTTCAAAGTCCAGAAGCAAGATTTTAGAATCTGCATTCCGCATGCGGTAAAATTCCGTAACATTATACAACTCCTGCTGTCCATCATCATTCTTTGCCGAAATTATATAATTCAATACTACTGATGCCGTACTCTCATTTAGCTCCTTAATTGCCGGAATCGGCTTATAATAAATCTGAGGACTGAGTGTTCCCCAGCTCAGCTGGTCAATGCTGGAATGAATATCCATACTGGCTAGAGAACTGTTGTCACCGGTTTCATCCGGCTCCGTATAAGATGCAAGCCATTGACTGTCATTCTTGTTGAGACATTTATCATAAAAACTCATAACAAAACTCAGGTAATCCTTGGTATGCAGCCCATCCTGCTGCAGGATTCTCGTGTAGTAATAGATGTCTTTACCTGCACTTTTAATCTGCAGTTTCAGCACATATTCCTGGTTCATCAGGATCAGGTTCTGCAGTTTTATGGATGTTTTCACGTATTCCCCATCTTCCTGATACTTCGTAACCTTTGTATTCTCCAGTGATTCTTTTCCATCTACTGAAAGTACCTCAAAATATATATCATCAATTGGAACGCCGAAAGTCTGAATCTGTATATTCAGAACACGGTCGGAAGTCAAGGGTGTCAGGGTATCTCTCATAGCCGTTACGGGCATCTGCTGTACATAACCGTGCAGGCAGTTCAGCTGTGTTCCCTCGTTGGTCATATAGACCAAGGGAAGAGTAGCTGCCTTCATCTCCTTTGCTGTCTCCGTCGTACCTCTGTTGATATATTTACTGATGCCAAAAACCGCACCTATAAATACCAGCACCAAAACGCTGATTCGTATGATTATTTTTTTCATATTTACTTCATGCCTCCTCTTTGGCATCTAAAAGTTTATTTATTGTCGGTTTGGCCCCCACCATTTCCATACATTCAGCTAAATTTTTTACTTTTTTTGGCATACCGGCCTTTACGGCACGTATCAAAATATTTTTTGGAGTATGTTCCATATCAATAAATTCCAGTATCTGGACGTTGTAGCCTTCTTCTTCCAGCCTTCCTGCCCGAAACGCATCCGTCAGCAAAGCCGCCATCCTTTCTTTTATCAGTCCGTACTTTAATACAGGCTCCAGAAGCTCATTTTGAATCTGCCCGTTCAGCTCATGCTGGCAGCATGGTACGCTAAGAATAACCTCAGCTCCCCATTTCACAGCTTTCGCCAGAGCAAAATCCGTAGCCGTATCACAGGCATGAAGCGTTACCACCATATCCACCTGCTCCACCCCTTCGTAAGAAGCGATATCTCCTATATAAAATTCTAGTTTGTCATATCCATAATTTTTTGCCAGCTCACTGCACTTTTC
>NZ_JAWYAJ010000490.1:887-15401 GCF_034124845.1 Robinsoniella sp. | reverse complement strand
TCAAGGTTCTGTTTGCTTTTCTTTGTTGTTGTACTCTTTAGCGCAACTTCTATATGTTATCACACTGCCAAGTGTTTGTCAACAACTTTTTTTAATTTATTTTTTTCAATCTTTCGATTGATCTGTGCTGTTTTTTAACAGCTTTGATATGTTACCATTTTTGTCAAAAGATGTCAATACCTTTTTCAAAACTTTTTTAATTATTTTTTCAGGCCTTCTTTTGACACAAAACAATCCACCGCAATCACTTGCAGTGGACTGTTATAATATCATTATTCAAAAAAACTGTCAAGATAAATCTCCCATTTTTTCAATTATTTTTTTAAATATTATTTCAAAATATTTTTTCAAATTTTTAAATCTATTTTTTCAAATTTGTACTAACTAATCAATGCCATACAGCATTAGCACCCCTGTACTCATCTTCAGGTAAAATAAGACATCGCATCCGTGAGTAATTTCAGGAAGATATTGTTGTCGTAGATGAAACTTAAGATCTTACTGTTGTGAATCATCAGCATGAGATCTCTTCCTAAATCAATACTGCTGAAGACGGTAATAATTAAAAATGCGATCCATACAAATACAAGCCCCTGCACCAAACCTAACACTAATCCCAGCACCTGATTTATCCCGTGGATAATCGGCAGGTTTGCAATAACATCCAGGGTCATCACTGTGATCCATAAAAAGCTCACCACCAACAGGAAGGTTGCCACAAAAGAAATAATATTCAATATAAGTGTAGCCATATAGCTGGGGATATACTCCTCAAAACTCTGCACAGCCAGTTTTTCATAGCCGGTCTTATTGTTATTGCTTTCCAGCATATTCTGGATTACGGCGGGCAGTTTCAACTCTTCTATTAGTTTTGCCTGATCAAGCATTGATATTCCATTACCAGAGTTATCCCCGGATCCATCTTGTCCCTTAATTCCTCCAGCCGCACTGTTTGGATTCTGGCTGTGGGAGTTCTCGCTGTTGTTCCGGTTATCGGTGTTCTGGTTATCCCCGTTTTGTACGTCTTTGGCATCTTTCTTCTCATTACCGGTAATTCCAAAGGCTGACTGGCATTTTTCTTCAATCATGCTGTACAAAGGGGTTTGGGTTTTCAAAAACTCCGTAACATAGGGCGTTGCTATGGAAACCAAAACAATAGATACAATTAATGAAACCATAGATACAAATGTCTTGATAAATCCCCTTCTATAACCATTTAATATAAAGAATAATAGCACCAACAGCACTATAATTGTTAGTAGATTCATGATGTTTTCTCCTATTTAAGTCTTATCTGATCAGTACTGTTCTGTGTAATTATCGTGTATTTCCGAAAACCTTTCGCACTCATAACATTAATGATGGGCTTTCGGTAGCTGCCGGAAAATTTCTCTTTTCCTCCCAGACTGTATATGGCAAACTTGCCTTCGTTAAACATGATAATCTCATCGCCATCAATCTTGATCTGTTTATAATCCAGGTCAAAATATTTCTGCATGGTCTTTCTGCCACTGAGGTTATAGAGACGCATGAGATATTTGTGGTCTGGATCATCACTCCCTACTACTATCCCTATATCTGTATCGCTGTAGAAGATACTAACGATCTCTTCCTCCAGATCGATTTTAACACTTTCCTGGGGGACTTGGCTGCCTTTAAAAATGGTAAACCCGTCATTGCGAAATGCCACCGACGTCGAATCATTCATAAATAATGTTTTAGGAACTATGGTATTATCATAGGTTACACTGCTCACTTCATTATTAATCTGGGTCTGCCCTACAGAATCAAAATTATAAAATGCAATCTTGGTACTCATCTTTTCTTTTGCTACATTCAGGTAAGATACCATCATCTTTAATCCGTCCGGTGCCAGGGCAATATCCATGGGATATCCAAAATCATTAACCGAAGTGCGGTTCTCTGCAATTGGATTACCTTTGGTATCATAAAAATTAATCCAGGTTGTGTCCCCTTCTTCCAGTACTGCTGCTACAACACCTTGATTTGCCACCTTAACTTTTAATATGGGCATTGAAGTTTCAAAGGAACCGATCTGTCCATTTTCATCAAAAATATAGATCTGGGTTCCCTTTTGATCCCCTACAACCGCCGTTGTCCCACAGATATCAATTATGGGGCTCTGCATACTGAACGTCGCACTGAATAAGACTTCATTTCCTGAACTGACGCAGCTCACACCATCTGGGCTGTACTTCAGCAGATTCCCTCCCAGCTGTGCATACTGTGTCGCTGTTATGTCAGATCTTTTCTCATTTGCCAGCGTTGCATAACTATGAAAAACCCGAACATAGTTATAAATAGAATACCCAATTATTAATAGCGCTATTACACCGATTGTAATTCCCCATCGGGAAAAAATTAATTTTTTATGTTTCTTAATCTTTGTTGTTAAATCCAGCATTTCATCACTTTGCGTTTGAAGCTGCTTTTTCTCCAGCCTCTTATCCTTTATTTTTTGAATCTTTTCCCTGATCTTAATAAACTTAAACTTGTCCTTAAAAAAGTCTTTTATCTTTCCCATCTGTACTCTCTTTCGTATCTCCAAGTATTATTTTAATTTATCGTTTGAAACAGTATAACATACTTTTTTATGGGAGTACAATTTTTTGTCCGGGTAAAATCGTATTTTTATCTGTAATTCCATTTAAGGAACAGATATCTTCGACTTTATCCAGTGTTCCATAATACATTTCACTTATGGTTGCCAGGGTGTCGCCGTCCTTTACCACATACGAAGCACGTCCCATTGTCTCTCTTGCAGGCTGTTTCGCCGGATCTGTCTGGTTCTGGGCATCGTTCTGCTGTGCCTGGCTTGTCTTATCCTGCTGGTCAGCCTGTTCCGTCTGCTGTGTCTGGCCGCTTTGTGCTGCATTGCTATCCTGGCTTTCTGAAGCCACTGCGTTCGTATCCTTGGCAGCTTCCGTACTATTTGCTTCATCTGATTTTGCCTGTTGCCCGTTATCCTTCGCTGCCTCTGTCTCTTGGTTTCCTTTTACTCCGTTTGCCTCTTCTGTAGCCGGCTGGGGTTCTGTTTCCCTGCTGCTGTCTTCTTTATTTTTATCAATTGCTGCATTTTTTTCGGAAACACTCTGCTCTTTCTCTGTCTTTGTCTGTACAGGTGCCATAGCAGATACGGAATCCGCATCACCTTCTGCCCCGGTTCCTTTGCCGCCCATGGATTCTGAGATTCCGGCAAGTGCCATTTCCATATCCTTCATTTTATCATAGTTATTAATGAGCGTAACTCCTATTATAAGAACGGTGAGCACAAGAAAAGAGCTGGCTGCATACAAAAGCTTTGTAGTAATTGGCTGCTTGTCCGACTCTTTGTTTTCCTGTTTTTCTTTCTTCTCTTTTTTCTCTTCCGCTATTTTCTTACGGAAGCTTTGTACTGCATCATCTTTTACCTCTGTCTCTTCCTCAACCGAACGGTCTTTGTTCATAGCCACCATGTATTCCTGCATCATGATGTTCTTTTCATAATAAATGTAGTAGCCTCTCTGAGCCACCAGCCTGCCGCTTTCAAGAGCAAATACTGCTGATTCATTCTCTGTGAAATCCCGCAGTATAAGTATCTGGTCTTCTCCCGGAAACTGGCTTTCATGTATGCGCTGCATTTCTTCCGTTGCAATCAGCGTGGATTCTTCTTCCCCCAGATACCAGCCGACTATTTCTCTGCCGTCAAAATACTCCATCATCTGCTGCTGGACCTTGTCCCACATTTCTTCTCCGAAATCCAATTCATCTACAGCCAGTGCTCCATTTATAAATATATAACGGTTCTTACCTGCCCTTTGTACTTCCCCCAGAAGAATTGCCGCTGCCCGCTGCGTTCCTTCTTTCCTATCGTTTGCTAACTGATGCATGTAAGTAACCGCATAATCTTCAATGTAAATTTTCCTGTCTTGTCCGCCTTCTCCGATCTGCCTGATATTTTTTGGCAGAGCTACCTGTGCTTCTCCATCTTTGTCCCCTTTGTGTTCCCCTTTGTAAATGACTTCTATCATACCCCTGTTCACTCCTTTATTGGTTCCATGATATTACAGAGATTATCATATTTTGAATGCAGATTTTATCAATTCATGGTAAGGAAATCCAGAGATTTCCGACATAATATCAATTTTGGCAACATGGTTTTTTATATTATTTAATTAATCTCGAAATACGGTATCACATTGAGTGAATATTTTAAAAAGAATGAGGATAAACTTTAGAAAAGCATCAGAAAGGGTAAAGAACATGCATTCCGACTCATTGAAAAAAACACATTATATCAACTCAAAAGAAAAAAACGCCCCGATTGTTTTAGGCGAACATTTACTTGATTTTTTACAAAGCCCGGATTTTAGCCAGGCCCCCCCTGTATTCGTGTGCATCGGCAGCGACCGGGTAACCGGTGACAGCCTGGGACCACTCATCGGAAGCCGGTTAAAGAAGCAATTAGGACGGCATTTCGCAGTATATGGAACTTTAGATTCGCCAATCCATGCCCTGAATCTGGATGAGGCAATCCAAAATATAAAAAAGCGCCACAGCAACAATACGATCATTGCTATAGACGCTTCTCTGGGCACGAAACGGCATCAGGGATACATTTCCATTGGGAAAGGCAGTCTGCTTCCCGGAGCCGGCGTAGAAAAGAAGTTAAACGCTGTAGGAGATGTCTTTATCACCGGGATCATTAATACTGCAGGGCGCTTCGCCCACCTGGCTTTGCAGACAACCAGGCTCTCTACCGTAATGCACCTGGCGGACTGCATGATCGACGGCATTCTGCTTGCCTGCCGTTATTATGCCCTGGACACAGACTCCCTGGATACCCTGTGGGATTTTGATGACCTGTATTCCCCTATGCCTGCTCTGGCTCCCACTACAGGCGCAACCTTAGACGCTAACTGATACATGGTACGATATCCAAAGGGGAGCTTGATCCTCTTTGGCATGATCTTACCGGAATAATGGTCGGTGATCTCGCATGCTCCGCAATATTTATCCGTAAGGCAGATAATATAAGATTCAAAATACTTTGGCGGTATGATGGTTAATGGCCACATATGCTTGCGGATAATATCCTTCTCCATATCATTCAGGTCAAAGTATTTTTCTGCCCTTCTAAGAGCCACTTTGGGATGTGTCAGTCCATGAAAACGGTCGCCGGTCTTTGCTGCATGTTCTCTCCAGTCATATAAAAACAAATCATGCAGCATGCCAGCCCTTGCCGCTGCTCTGGCATCCAGCCCCAGCAGTTTACAAATCTGATAATTATAATAAGCCACATTCAGACAATGCTGGTAACAGTCGGTATCACAATGATGGGGAAACTTCTTCATTAGCAGTACCACGGGATGTTCCATAATATCCCGGATACATTCATAAAATTCCTGCTTCATGTCATTGCGGTGACTCCTTGCCCGCCTGGCTCTGGCATCACGCGTCATAATATCCCTTCTTTCTGAACATTAAATTTTCTTTCGTTTTTTATTATACCCAAAACACCATTTAAATACCAGAGCATGTTTAGTCGATTCTCGGCTCAAAAGATTTTTCAGCAGACGTTAAAAATGCCATATGGCAGCCAGGCTTCATACTTTTGTATAAAATCTGACTTCCATATGACATTATGATTCATTAAAATTAAACAAACGATTTAATTTTTGTATAGATTCCTTCTGCATCAAGACCGTACTTATGCAGTAATGCTACTGCAGGACCTGATTCACCAAAGACATCATTAATACCGATTTTCATAACTTTTGTCGGTGCATTTTCGCTTAAGCAGTCACATACTGCACTGCCAAGCCCGCCGATAACAGAGTGTTCTTCTACTGTCACAACTTTACCGGTTTCTTTTGCAGCTGCAATAATCAATTCTTCATCCAGGGGTTTAATTGTGTGGATATTGATAACTTTTGCCTCTATGCCGTCTGCTGCCAGTTTTTCTGCTGCTTCCAGGCATGCAGATACCGGAAGTCCGCTTGCTACGATCGTAAGGTCTTTTCCTTCTCTTAAGACAACACCTTTTCCTAATTCGAATTTATATTCCGGTTTGTCGTTGATTACCGGAACGGCTAAACGTCCAAAACGTAAATATACCGGTCCATCGTATGTGACAGCTGCCGCAACTGCTGCTCTTGCTTCCACATCATCGGAAGGATTGATTACTACCATTCCCGGAATTGTTCTCATTAATGCAATGTCTTCATTACACTGATGGGTTGCTCCATCTTCACCAACGGAGATTCCGGCATGTGTCGCACCGATTTTTACATTTAAATGGGGATATCCAATGGAATTACGCACCTGTTCAAATGCACGTCCTGCTGCGAACATAGCAAAGGAACTCATAAACGGAATCTTACCGGTTGCTGCAAGTCCTGCTGCGATTCCTGCCATATTGCATTCTGCGATACCGCAGTCAATATGACGCTCCGGAAATGCTTTTTTAAAGATACCTGTTTTGGTAGCTGCTGCAAGGTCAGCGTCAAGTACTACGAGATTATCGTATTTTGCTCCTAATTCTGCCAGCGCATTTCCATAGCTGTCTCTGGTTGCAATTTTCTTTACTTCTGACATAATGCTTCACCTGCCTTTTCTAAATCTGACATAGCCACTGCATACTGCTCGTCGTTAGGAGCAGTTCCATGCCATGCTACTGAATTTTCCATAAAGGAAACTCCTTTACCTTTCACAGTCTTCATAACAATTGCTGTAGGCATTCCTTTTACTGTTTTTGCTTCGTCGAATGCTGCTTTTAACTGATCAAAATCATTTCCGTCAGCAACATTGATCACATGGAAATTGAATGCTTCAAACTTTTTGTCTATGGGATAAGGAGAACAAACATCTGCAACACTTCCGTCGATCTGCAGTCCGTTGTTATCTACGATTACCACCAGATTGTCTAACTTTCTGGCACCTGCGAACATAGATGCTTCCCATACCTGTCCTTCCTGGATCTCGCCATCACCAAGCAGGGTGTAAACACGGTAATCTTCGTTACTTAATTTTGCAGAAAGAGCCATTCCTACTGCTGCGGAGATTCCCTGTCCCAATGATCCGCTGGACATATCTACGCCCGGAATATGTTTCATATCCGGATGTCCCTGTAAATAGGAACCAAGATGACGTAAAGTTGTTAAGTCTTCTACCGGAAAATATCCTCTGTTAGCCAAAGTGGAATAGAGTCCCGGAGCCGTGTGGCCTTTTGACAAAACAAAACGGTCTCTGTCTGCTTTCTTTGGATCCTTCGGATCAATATTCATTTCCTCAAAATATAAATAAGTAAACACATCTGCTGCTGATAAAGATCCGCCCGGATGTCCTGCTTTAGCGCTGTGCACTGCAGTTACAATCCCTTTACGGACTTCATTGGCAGTTTTCTGAAGCTCTAATTTGTTCATATAATCCTCCTGAAATTTATTCCTGCGAGCAAAGAGCCAGGCGGACATGCCTGTATGTCCATCTGGCGCTGCTGCGAAGGTCAAATCCCCCGCAGGCTGCTGCGCTGCTAATTTGTTTCCCCGCCGCCAGCAGTGGGGTATTTGACCGGATAGTCACATTATAACCTTAATATATTCCATATGTAAAGTACTTAATTCCATACGGGTAACCTCCCGCAAATGACTTGTTACTGTCCACACCTGCTCACAGTAGCAGCATCTGCCCATCTAAAGCCGCCTATGGCTATTAATGAAGTGACCTTCTATTATTCACCAAATACTGCCTTATAATCTGCCTGGAATTTTTCAATACCTGCATCTGTTAACGGATGTTTTGTCATCTG
Source organism: Robinsoniella sp. (assembly GCF_034124845.1). Lineage (NCBI taxonomy): Bacteria > Bacillati > Bacillota > Clostridia > Lachnospirales > Lachnospiraceae > Robinsoniella > Robinsoniella sp. Next base: position 7,594 of record NZ_JAWYAJ010000490.1, on the reverse strand, counting down.
CTCAATAACAGAGTAAGGAACTGTTGCGATATCAGCGCCAGCTAAAGCACAGTCTGTAACATGAATCGGGTTACGAACGCTTGCTGCAATAATTTCAGTTTCGATTCCTGCTACTGCAAACATTTCAGCAATTTCAGAGATTAAATCAACACCTCTTACAGAGATGTCATCCAGACGTCCAAGGAAAGGCGATACATAGGAAGCACCTGCTCTAGCTGCTAATAATGCCTGGTTAGCGGAGAAAATCAGAGTAACGTTTGTTTTGATTCCTTCACTTGCCAGAACTTTTGTTGCTTTTAATCCTTCTACGGTCATTGGAATTTTAACTACCATATTTGGATGGATTTTCGCAATTTCTCTTCCTTCTGCGATCATTCCCTCTGCATCAGTTGTGGTAGCTTTTACTTCTCCGCTGATCGGTCCGTCAACAATGGATGTGATTTCTTTGATTACTTCAACAAAATCTCTTCCTTCTTTTGCGATCAGGGATGGGTTGGTTGTAACACCACAGATAACGCCCATATCATTTGCTTTTTTAATGTCCTCTACTTTTGCTGTGTCGATGAAAAATTTCATTTTGTTTCCTCCTTTGGAATGTGTGGTTATGACATTTATTTTAATGAATCGCTGAATGGATTCATCCTTTCTTTGTTATTAACAGTATAGCATATGTTTTTAAATGTTCAATAGGGCGCATTTTTATTAATTATTTTATCTATTAATAATATTATTTTTATTAATAGAAATATCGTATATTTTCTGGGATTAACTGTTGTTCTTAGGTTTTTTGGAGCATTTTCCCTTTTAATATTAAATTTTATTAATAATAATTTTTACAAAAGTATTTAATTTATTTTTTTAATTCTTCGCATAGGAGGTCGTTCCGCGGACAATCAGTTTGGGTTCATATTCCACATGATAAATGCTGGTTGGCTGAAGTTCCAGCGCATCCAGAGTATTTTTGGAATGGATTTTACGGATAATAATATCGCAGGCATCCCTGCCCTTTAAAGGTACAAAATGTTCGATTGTGGTAAGTGACATTCGCTTCATTTTAGAAAAAAGTATATTGTCGCAGCCAATAACGGAAACATCTCCTGGAACTTTTAGCTTTGCTTCATATAAAGCATCCATAATGCCAAAAGCAATCATATCATTCAGTCCAGCAATCGCCGTCAGGTCATCGTGCTCTTTTAGCAGCTCTTTGGTGAGATCGTATCCCATCTTGTATTCCGAATCAATACTTGGCATGACGGTATCCATGTCCTCATCTGCTGATTTAACATATACCGTATCTCCAAACCCTGCTGCACGGAACTCTTTGACAAATCCTTCCACACGTTTAAATCGCTGCCTCTGCCGGTCAGTCAGGGGTGGTGATACGAATGCCGCCCTCTGGTGTCCCAATTCCAGCAGGTGCTTTGCCATCAGCCTGCCGGGTTTTGAATTATTCAGTTCCACTGCATCCACTTCCATGATATCTTCCCGGTTATTGATTACTACAAACGGGATGTGTTCTGCCAGTTCTTTCACCTGTTCCATAAAGCAGGTACTGGGATTACTGGTATAGATAATTCCCAGGGGCTGGACACTGTCCATCATTTTCAGATAATATTCTTCCATCTTCAGATCTCTCTGGGTGTTGCAGACAAATACAGCATATCCCTCTTCTTTTGCAACCCCTTCAATACCCTGAAGCAGCATGACATAATAAGGGTTGGTCAGCGTCGGACAGAAAACGGTGATGAGTTTCCTGGCTTTATTGTCTTTCCTTACTCTTCGCTTTGGTATGTCATATCCCAGCTCACGGGCTGTATGTTCCACTTTTTCAACGGTTTCTTTGGAAAAAGAAACGTTGTATTTCTTATTTAATATCATGGAAACAGTTGCCTGGGATACCCCGGATGCTTTTGCTACGTCTGATGAAGTTACCTTGTTCTTTTTCACTGTGCTTCCTGCTTTCTGTATGTTTACGTTATTCTTTTTCATTTTGGAAGAGCCTGTCTGACAAGAGCATATATCCGAATGTGCGTACCCTGATGAATCCATTAATTCTCGTTTACTTTACGGATTACCCTGCAGGGATTGCCAACTGCCAGACTGTCTGGCGGAATATCCTTTGCAACGACGCTGCCTGCACCGATTACACTGTTTGCACCAATCGTTACTCCCGGAAGCACCATAACGCCTGCGCAGATCCAGACATTGTCACCTATGGTAACCGGATGTGTGTATTCCAGTCCTTGAATCCGCTGTTCCGTGTCCATGGCATGTTCTTCCGTTATAATACATACATTGGGCGCAATAAACACGTTGTTTCCAATGGTGATCTTTCCGCTGTCCATAAGCTTGCAGTTGACGTTCAGGAAAAAGTTATCACCTACTGTGGTATTATAACCATAAGTACAGAAAAGCGGCTGTTCCACAACGCAGTTTTTGCCTGTACTGCCAAGCAGTTCCTGTATGGCTGCCTGCCTTGCTTCCCGGTCAAGCGGGTGGATATTGTTGTATTCGTATAGCTTTTTTACCGTTACGTCGCGGTCTGCTGCCAGTTCAGGATCCCCTGGCTGATATAGCATTTCCGCATATGATTTTTCTTTTTCTGTCATACAGTTTACTCCTTCATACGATTTGTTATTTCTGCCCCGCATGGCTATTGTTTTGCTTAGATATGAGGCTTGCAGACATCATCATTTACTTTGAAACCATTATACCAAAGGAATGCAAAAAAGGCTACTTGATGCAGATAATTTATTTTGTAAGAAAAATTTCAGAAATAACCCTTAAAAATGACGGTATTATCAGCTATAATAGATTTAATGAATTCAGAAAAGCGGTAGGAGGAAGATATGGAGTCTGGAAAAATACTGGTGGTAGATGACGACCGGGAAATTGTTCGTGCAATTGCAAAGCTTTTAGAACTGGAGGGTTATCAGGTGTTGCGTGCCTATGACGGGCTGGAGGCTCTGGATCTGGTCATGAGTAACGAAATCCATTTAATATTACTGGATGTGATGATGCCCAGGCTAAACGGCCTGTCGGCAATGATGAAGATCCGGGAGAGCAAAAACATCCCCATTATCATCCTTTCAGCAAAAACAGAGGAGAGTGATAAGGTCCTTGGTTTATCTATGGGTGCGGATGACTATGTATCAAAGCCTTTTAATACGGCAGAGCTTATTGCAAGAGTAAAATCCCAGCTTCGCAGGTATCTGGCACTTGGTACAATCGGATCCGGGGATCAGGCAAATGATAATATCATCTCACTTGGAGATCTCGTTTTGGATAAAAACAGCAAAGAAATCCAGGTTAACGGCAAAAATGCGAAGCTCACTGCAACAGAATATAAGATACTGGAACTGCTGATGGGCAATCCAGGCAGAGTTTTCTCTGCAGAAGAAATATACAGCCGGGTATGGAATGAAGAAGCATACTCGGTGGAGAACACGGTAATGGTGCATATAAGGCGCATTCGGGAGAAAATTGAAATCAATCCGAAAACGCCGCAATACTTAAAGGTGGTATGGGGAATTGGATATAAAATTGAAAAATATCAACACTGAAAAAGAATATAAATATGTATGGTTTGGAATTCTGACCCTGGGATTGTCCGGTATCAGCGCAGCTTCGGCAGAGCTGTCGTTTTCAGATTCCGCTCCGGGATTTTTATTATGGCTGGTTATTTATGCCTGCGGTGCTGCCTCTGTATTGGCGGTCATTGAATTAGTAAGACGCCTGGGTGCTGCAAAAGAAGAGATCTTTATTGACTACCTGGATAACTGGAAGCTGGAGACGCCAGTCATTCTTTTACTGGTATTCTATTTCTTTTATAAAATATTTATTTATCACAGCTGGTTCTATCGAATTGTAGACGATGCAGGAAGTCTGGGCATGAGCTTTGCCTTTCTGCTGACGTCCCTGAACCTGTTTTTACTGTCCATTCCTTTTATGCTGGTAATATCCGGACTGATCCTGGTATTTATCAGACATTTTAAAATTCTGGAATTAAGGGAGAATAACCGTTACAAAACAATATTGCCGAAACTCAAAGAATACTACCGGCAAAACCGGTCTTTATATGAACAAAACTATGATTTTCAGAAAAAGCAGTATAAGCATACTGTTTTCGGCGTTGTGACAATTATTATGATGATGTTTGCCCTGGCTTTATTTTTAGGCGCATCGGACTTCTTAATGTATACCGGCGGCCCCGGCGCTCTGTTTATTATCGTTTTATATATATGCGGCTTTATTGGTATTTTCCAGTATATTGGAGGACAACGGCGGGTTGGACGAATGGGTAAAGTCCTGGATGCGGTTGAACTGATTGAATCAGGGGGCACTTACCATCCGGATGGTACATTAAAGAAAAACCCTGCATTTGAAAAGACATCTGACCAGTTAGTGTCTATCCAGAAGCAGATGCAGACCAGCGCTACGGAGCAGAAAAAAAGTGAACGAATGAAGGTGGATCTGATCACGAATGTGTCTCATGACCTGAAGACTCCCCTTACGTCCATTATCAGCTATATCGATTTACTGCAAAAAGAAGAGGGACTCTCTGAGGAAGCAAATGATTATCTGAAGATTCTTGCCCAGAAGTCCGATCGTCTCAAGGATATGGTTCAGGATTTATTCGAGATCTCAAAGGCTACCAGCGGAACCATTGAACTGGAACTGGAATGCCTGAATATGAGAAAACTGCTGGAGCAGACATTGGGTGATATGGATGACCAGATTCAAAAATCAGGCCTTGTAATTAAGAAAAATTTCTGTAAAGAGGATGCTTATTTCCTGGGAGACGGAAAAAGAATGTACCGTGTCTACCAGAATCTGATTGAAAATGCGCTGAAATATTCCCTCACCGGTACCAGAATTTATATTGACCTTTTAGTTGAGGGCGCACGGGTAACAACGGTGATCAAAAATATTGCAGGGTACGAGATGAACTTTATAGACGGTGATATCACCGAGCGTTTTGTACGGGGTGACAAAGAGCGCAGTTCGGAAGGAAACGGGCTTGGCCTTTCCATAGCCAAAAGCTTTACGGAGATGTGTTACGGGAATCTGGATATTGATGTTGACGGAGATTTATTCAAGGTTACGGTTTCATTTCCGGAAACGAATAAGCAATGAACCGTTTCGTAATAGCGGTACGGATATTGCTACAATTAGCAGAACAGCAGACGCCAGTTAATATGGGGTCTGCTGTTTTGTTATTTTGGATATGTTCCTTTTAAGTCCGTTCATCTATTGCTGTAATTCCGTTTATATAATACTCCGATTATATTCATCTACTATTCTGCCTACCAGACTAACACGTTCAATATCACCGGTAGATGATAATTCATCAGATATCCCCAGTATCAGCCTTGGGGCAAACAACGAAATGCATTCATGAACCTGGCTTTTCAATTCCTCCTCGGTAAACTCTTTATCAAATAGGATGGCTGCTATACCATCTATCAACCACATTTCATCTCCCAGGGCTTCTTTCACCTCCTGTAATGTAACATCCCCCTGTGGTTTGGGCGTAATTGCCTCTATACCATCCAGACCTGTCATCTTGGCATATTTCAGTATATCTTTTGTATCCCCATCCCAGTGGGAGTAGACAAATTTACCCGCTTTATGAAGAAGCTCACACCTTTTTTGATATGCAGGAAGCACATATTTTTCAAAATAATACGGTGGCAGAGTTTTACAATGAAGATTATCCCCAAAATTAATCATTTCAATGGGAGATTGGTTAATTACTGCAATCATTCGCTCATGATTTTTTTCAAGGGCAAGAAAAAACCGTTCCACCGCATCCGGATAATCAGCCAAAGCGTATATGGCATTTTCAACCCCCATTAAATCTATGTACAAATACTGTATATTTACCCTTGGCATAAATATGGCAGGTGCACCGATTCTTTCCCATTTTTCATAGACTTTCTCATATGTTCCCTGATCCCATTCCCACTCCTGATGGTTTACAACATAACTCATAACCTCCAGATCTTCTTCTGTCTCTACCCACCATTTTTTCGGAAAGCTTCCCGAATTGGAAGAATTAGACACCATAATACAGTTGAGGATACCCACCGGAGTTTGAATAATCTGTTCTATTTCCATTTCAGAGATTTTGTTTTCTCTACGTATAATGCTACTGTCTTCCTTTATTTTAAAACAGTCATTGTATTCATAAATCCGGTTAGCACATTTAAGCCCCCGATAAATATCCGGCAGGTTTGCTCCTTTAAATCTGCCGGGCAACTCTTCCTGTGCAAACTTCTTATCATCGTACCAGCAGCCAATTCTTGGCTGCCATAGGATTCTTCCATTTGTCTTATTATGTATTACATCCAGTTGATACTGATAAAGATCCAGTTCACAGTGATCTGTCTCCATAGAATACCTCCTATTCTGTATCCTGATTAAAACTGCTCCAGGTTTCAAAAACCGTATAAACATTGTCAGGGTCAGCACCGGGACCAAACTCGCATTGTGCAATACATCCCCCGTTTTTCCAAAGCTTTTTATATACCTGCCGGACCGCCTCTGCTACTTCCTCTTTTGTTCCGTCAGGTAAAATATGCTGACGGTCTATCTCCCCCCAAAACGTAATTTTTCCGCGATATTTCTCAAGTTCTTCTAAGCCAATGCAGAAAATTTGAGAATTGAAAGCGTCAAGACCCAATTCTATCAATCTGGGATAAATT
>NZ_JAWYAJ010000490.1:0-877 GCF_034124845.1 Robinsoniella sp. | reverse complement strand
ATGAAAGATTTTTTTCCGTACTTTTTAGCAATATCTATGTAATCCTTATACATGGGGCAAAATATCTGATCCCAAATATCGGGATTGATTAACAAAGTATTCTGACTTCCCCAATCATCCATAAACATGATACCGTCAATTTCTGTCTGTGCCCATTTTTCTACCAGCCTGCAGTAAAAATCATGCATTTTAGATATAAACTCCATCATTTTTTCGGGTGGATCCATAATGTCCATATACAGCTCTTCTGTTGTTCTTAAAAACTGAAGCTGTTCAAATGGCCGGGGACAGCAGCCGCTAAGGACAAACTGATCTGTATTTCTGCAAAAACTGTTAACCGCTTCCACATCAAAATCCAGCAGCTCTTCCGGAATATGAACCCTTTCAACATCCAGCCAATCCTCATCCTTTATTAATGCTTCTTTTACTTCACCTATAATTCCCTGATGAATATTTATAAATCTGCAGCCCCAGTCATCCACGTATTCTCCTACTTCACAGGAATTACCCCTGGACTGGGTTGGCGTCTTTAAGAGATTGGGCGCTTCTACGATATCATCCCGGTATTCCTTATGGATACGTTCTACCATCTCTCGGTGATTCATATCTGCCCAGGGCAGATGCCATAACTGCCTGGGTATTCTCCCATTTGTATTTCGAAACTCCAGGGTTGCATTTACTAATTCTCTTGATGTCATGTGATATCTCCTCTACGATATTGCAAAAATGTTTTTCATACCTTATATTTATATCATAAGAAATCCCTATATGGAGGTGCCTATGACAGAATGTTTTGATGATGACTATATCTGGGAAAAAGATTTTAAAAAGCTGAATAAACAGCATATTATGATCCCCTCTTTACATATGATCGCTC
>NZ_JAWYAJ010000489.1:2162-3742 GCF_034124845.1 Robinsoniella sp. | reverse complement strand
CGTTCGAAGTCCGAATATGGACCGGTTCAATATACACGCTACCACTACCCCCCCAATTGTTACCAGAGGAATATTAATCAGCGCATAAACTACCGTATTTTGCAGACTCTTCCAGAAAAGCTGATCTTCAAAAAACATTTTTTTATAATTCGTCAGCCCGGTAAAGTCCATCTTCATCATATTATAATCTGTAAAACTGGTGATAAAAGAAAAGATCAGAGGCCCCATTACAAAGCAAAGAATCCCAATCAGCCAGGGAAGTATAAAGATGTAACCATAAACGCTTTCCCTTGCTTTCATATTCTTAACACCAAGCTTACTCAGTAATTTCCCAAACATAAAGCTACCTTCTTTCTTTTTCTAAAAATGGCTCTTTTCAATCAAAGAGCCATTTTAATGTGCTGCTATAGTCTTACTTCAGGAAATCCTGAAAAGCCTTTTGTGCATTTGCCAAAGCATCGTCCGTACTCTTCACTCCAAGTGTTCCCTCTTCAATTAACGGATTGATGATATCTGTATAACCCTTCATATTATTGGGGGTTATCGCCGCCTTTGTATCCGATAATGCTTCTGAAATCTTAGCGGTTATAGGATCACTTAAAAATGCTCCGTCTTTATCAAAATCTGTTCTGGCAGAGAAATCTCCCAGTCTTTCGCATAAAAATTCCTGCATGTCCTTGCTTGTCATAAACTTAATAAATTCATAGGAACCTTCCGGATTTTTTGCTCCTTTTGGTATTTCCAGTACAAAACCGCTTCCATTTACTGTGTGTCCGTTTCCTTCTTTATATTCAGGCATCAGCATAACACCATAATTTAAGTCCGGATTTGTCTGCTTCAGAGAAGAAACATATGCACTTGTCTGTAACAGCATAGAAAGTTTTCCGGAAGAGAACGGATCCTGCATACCTGATTTAAATGCTGCGCTCATCTCATTATAAGTATTTCTGCCATAATGCTGTGTAAATTCGTCCACCCACCTGAAGACATCTTTGTTAATATCAGTATCTACAGCCGGTACTTCATTATCATCATACCAGATCTGTCCTTTATTGGCATTACATACCCAGCTGTCCAATCCTCCATTTCCAAGCAATGGTAAAAATCCTATTCTTTCATAGGTATCCCCGTTCTTCTTCTCCAGCTTGTAAGCTGCTTCTTTTAATTCATCCCAAGTCTTAGGAGGATTCTCCGGATCTAATCCGGCTTCCGTAAAATGATCTTTATTATAGTAAATGACTCTGGTATCAACAGAAAACGGTAATGCATACACACTTCCGTCTTCTCCTGTACATGCATTTAAATCCTGCTCGATAAAGCTGTCTACCCCTGTCCCTTCATCTTTTTTCAAGAAATCATCCAGGCTCTCCACCTGCCCCTGTTCTGCACGAAAGCGAACTTCTTCCAATGTGTTTGCCATAATGTCGGTAGGATTGCCGGCTGCAATCTGTGCTATGTTCTTCGTGAAAACATCTCCCCATGGAAGATTTACATAGGTAACTTCATATTTGTCCTGTGATTCATTAAACATTTTTAAAGCTTCTTCTAAAACATGCTTTCTGGCTTCTGAACACCACCAG
>NZ_JAWYAJ010000489.1:0-2152 GCF_034124845.1 Robinsoniella sp. | reverse complement strand
TTTATTTTCGCTTCCTTGATTTTCACTCCCAGCTTCGGTTTTTACTCCGCTGCTGTCTGTTCCCCCTGTATTTTTGTCCCCCGAGCTGCATCCCGCAAGTGTTGACCCCAAAAGTGTTACTGCTAATGCTGCTGCAATTATTTTTTTCATTGCCATAAGAACCTTCCTCCTATTTTTATTGTTTTTAGTTACTTCTCTTTTCATTCATTATATTATCATATATATGTCATATTTGCAAGTTATTTTTGATCATATTTTGAATATTAATGATATTTTTGTGACTAACACTGAACTTTTTCACAAACCCTGCTTACTTCAGCTGTATTTTTCAACAGATAGTACCAAATAAGCACCGAATAATTTTCTACTGTCACGATTTCCATTCTAGTTTCTTAGCTTTATTTTCATAATACGCTCATATTTTTTTCATTTATTTTCATTTTTTCAATAAAATTATTCACATTTTCTCCATATTATGATATAATTAATAAACCTTAACTTAATCATAGTAAGCAAAATTAAAGGAGACGAAGCAATGATTCCAGAATTGCGCCAGAAAAAAATAATTGATATGATCTCAGATACCGATATCATCACAACCGAGACATTAACTAAGCTTTTGAATATATCACCCTCTACCCTCAGAAGAGATCTGCTAAAATTATCAAAACAGGAAAAGATCGTGCTCCTTCATGGCGGAGGTATCCGGCTTCTTCCAAAGATAACAGAATTGAGTATGACCGCAAAAATGGGGCTGCATAAGGATGCCAAAGACAAAATAGCACAGAAAGCTGTTTCTCTGATCGAAGATGGAGATGTAATTTATCTGGACCCATCCAGTACTACTTACCAGATGATTCCTTATTTAAAAGAACACCGGGTGACGGTTATCACGAACAGTGTTTCCCATATCGATGAATTGATTTATTATAAAATTCCCTGTATTATGGTGGGCGGTTCCATTAAGGCCGCCACAAATTCCTGCATTGGACTGATAGCAGAAAATATCCTCAAAGGCTTTAACTTTAACAAATGTTTTATTGGAGCAAATGGCTTTAGCATAACTTCTGGTATTACCAACCATGATATCAATGAAAATGTGATTAAAACATTGGCCGTCCGGCAAAGCTGTAATCCTTATTTTCTCATGGATTCCAGTAAATTTAATGTAGTTGCCATGGTAAAACTGGCGAATATCAGTGACTATCCCATCATAACCGAGAAGATAATACCAGAATTGAGCAGCTATCCAAACATCATTTATTCAAATAACTGATATACTAATCAAAATAAGTGCATTAAATAATCAACTCCGCATCAATATTTGACCGAAAACAATCTTTTTTACGGCTAAGTTTTAAAAAAAGTTCATTCATGGAACAGCAAATGTGATATAATGAAAGAAAGATTTAATCAAGGAGGCTCACGATTTATGATTCCTGCAATGCGCCAAGAAAAGATACTGAATATTCTCTCAAATGACGAGATTGTATCTGTTGAAGACTTAATGGATGTATTGAATATTTCCATCTCCACCATCCGACGTGACTTATCTAAATTAGAAAAAGAAAGCAAAATAGTTCTGCTCCACGGCGGAGGCGTAAAATTAGCCCAAAAGCCTACAGAACTCAGCATTACCACAAAGCTGGATTTAAACAGAGAATCGAAATGTCTGATAGCGAAAAAAGCAGTTTCCCTGATTGAGGATGGCGATGTAATCTTCGTTGATCCCTCCAGTACTACCTATCAGATGATTCCGTTGTTAACGGATAAAAATATAACCGTAATTACCAACAGCATTTCTCACATCAACCAGCTCATACATTATGGTGTACCATCCATTATGGTTGGCGGAAATATTAAAGCCACCACCAACTCGTGTATTGGTCCAATCGCAGAATCAACCCTAAAGGACCTTAACTTCAATAAATGCTTCCTGGGTGCTAACGGCTTTACCATTCAGGCCGGCATAACCAATCACGATATCAATGAAAAAGTAATTAAATCCCTGGCTCTGCAAAACTCAGCGAAACCCTACTTTCTCATAGATTCCAGTAAATACGGCTGTATCACAATGGTAAAGATCGCTGACCTGGATGCTTACCCGGTAATAACGGAATCCATTTCCGGGGACTTAAAAGACTATAAAAAT
>NZ_JAWYAJ010000488.1:11900-18520 GCF_034124845.1 Robinsoniella sp. | reverse complement strand
CCTATTCCGATCCTGTTGGCTTTGGGATTGAATTCTTTTAAACATAAAAAGTACCGTAAGGTTATTCAGACGGTTACTTATGCACCGAACTTTATTTCTGTCGTAGTTATGTGCGGTATGCTGCTGTTATTTTTATCGCCGGACGCGGGAATTCTCAACAAAATACTTTCATTCTTTGGCATAGCACCAATTAATTTTATGGGTGACAAATCCTACTGGAGACATATTTACGTTTGGTCCGGTATCTGGCAGAGCATGGGATGGAACTCGGTTATCTATTTCGCGGCACTTTCGGCAGTCAGTCCCGACCTGCATGAAGCGGCGATTATGGACGGGGCAAATAAATTTCAGCTGATCCGGCATATTGATTTGCCAAGTATTATGCCAACTGCAATTATCCTTTTGATTATGAGCTGCGGAAGTATCCTTTCGGTAGGATTTGAAAAGGTATTCCTGCTGCAGAACGACTTGAATAAGAGCGTTTCTGAAATTATTTCTACCTATACATATCAGGTTGGTCTTGTTGAAAATAATGTATCCTACTCAGCCGCAATTGGTTTGTTCAACTCGGCAGTCAATGCAGTGATGCTGATTGCAGTTAATAAAATAGCCCGTAAGTCTTCGGGAATCAGTTTGTATTAGGAAAGGAGGTATTGATTAATGAAGAAATTCAGACAACAGTCAGCAACGGATAAGTTTTTTGACATTTCCCTGTTTATTATTCTGACAATTATATTAATCATTGTGGCGTATCCCCTTTATTTTATTATTATTTCTTCCATCAGTGATCCCAAAGCTGTTGCCAGCGGAATGGTTACTTTTCTGCCGGTAGGAATTAATTTTGCGGGGTATCGGGAAGTATTTAAAAATTCCCTGGTTGTATCGGGATTTATCAATGCAATCGTGTATACGGCATGCGGTGTCTGTGTCAATCTGGTGGTAACGATCCCCACTGCCTATGCCTTATCCAGAAGCAAATTTGGTGGTAAAACAATTGTTACCTGGTTCTATATGATTACGATGTTTATCAGCGGAGGTATGATTCCCACCTATCTGGTTGTGAAAAACCTGCATATGCTGGATACCATGTGGTCCTTAATTCTTCCGGGGGCACTCAGCGTATACAATATGATTGTGGCGAGAACATTTTTCCAAAGTAATCTCCCGGAGGAACTGTGGGAGGCTGCCAGTGTGGATGGGTGTACCCAGACAAAATTTTTCTTTAAGGTGGCGCTGCCGCTGTCCAAATCCATTATTGCAATTATGGTGCTGTATTATGGCGTTGGACATTGGAATTCCTATTTCAGTGCATTGCTCTATTTGAAAGACGATGCCAAATTCCCGTTACAGTTAGTCCTGCGTTCCATATTGATTCAGAATCAGGCAGCACTTGCCCAGCAGGTAACAAGCGTTTCCGCCCAGGTGGCACTGGAGGCGCAGAGGCAGCTGGTAGAACTTATGAAATATTCCCTGATTATTATTTCCAGCATACCGGTCATGATCATGTACCCATTTGTACAGAAGTATTTTGTAAAAGGTGTCATGATTGGTTCGGTGAAGGGCTGACAAGGCACATAACATGCAATGTGTATGTGAATATAGAGAAGTACTGCAACGCACCTATTTTTAATGAAAAATTTGAATGAAAAGGAGTATGAGTATGAAACGAAAAAGAGTATTGGCAATTTTAGTTTGTGTGGCTGCCATATCCGCAATGGGGCTGGGAGGATGCAGCAAAAACACTGCGTCCCTGGAAGCGGACGGTCCGGCGAATGATAAAGTGGATGAGGATGGCAAGGTAAATGGTGTATTTTATGAAACGGGGCTTCCTATTGTAGATAAAGATACATACAGCTTTTCACTTTTCTGTGATGATTCTTCCGAGAACGGAGAGTATTGGATGATGGATGAGATGGAAAGGCAGACCAATATTAAGGTAAACTTAGAGTATTTTCCAAATGAGGTGGCAAAAGAAAAGTTATCTCTTGCATTAAGTTCCGGAGATTATGCGGACTGTATCGGCGGATGGCTGTTCCAGGACAGTGATATTCTGAAATATGGCGTTGACCAGAAGATATTTATTCCACTGGAGGATTATTTTGAGAAATACGCGCCGAACATTATGAAGATTTTGGAAAGAGAAGGAGTCAGAGAAGCGATGACAGCGCCGGATGGCCATATCTATACCATTCCTTACGTGGTTGATGCGCCGCTGGTAGATTATGAACCCTATATCAATGAAAAATGGCTGAAAAATCTTGGGCTGGAGATGCCTGAGACTACCGATGAATTTGAAAAAGTATTGATGGAGTTTAAAGAAAAAGATGCCAATGGAAACGGGGACCCAAATGATGAAATACCAATGTCCTTTGATCCGAATAATAAGCATATCGGTTATATGTGCGGGTATTTCGGAATGCCGGTAGATAATTACGGAATGAGCATGAAGGATGGCAAATTGATCTTTGGTGCCAATACCGAAGAATATAAGAATGGCATTAAATGGCTTAAAAAATTGTACGCCCAGGGGCTGATTGATCCGGAAGCATTTACACAGGATTTAAGCCAGTGGAAGGCGAAAGGTTCTCAGGACCGTTATGGCTGTTCCATGATGTATGCCAGCAATGATATCGTACCATATCTTGCGGGAGAAGAACCTGATTTTAAACCATTGCCGGTTTTAAAAAGCCCTGACACGGATAACCCTGTATGGCTTAGAGGTTCAGATGGTGCATCTGTAATGAAGACACAGGTGGTAATCACCGATAAGGCGAAGGATGTAGGGGCAATTATCAGATGGTGGGATGATTTGTTTGAATTCCAGAACTCTGCCCAGAAGATCTCGGGACCGCTGGATATATGCATCTTTAAAGACGGAGATGGTTACCGTGCCATTGATAAGGCAACCCTGTCGCCCGAAGATGAAAAGAAGTATTCCTGGGCGAACCTGTTTCCACAGTCGCTGCCCCATTATCTGCCACAGGGATTCAAATTTAAAGAAGATGTGCCAATGTACCCGGAAAAAGACAAGGCAGATGAGATTTACGAACCTTATTTAACGGAAGCCATTCCCTCTTACTGGGTATCGATAGATGATTCTGCGAAATTTTCTGATATCCAGACTTCCCTCCGGGATTTCATTGCACAAAAGGCAGCAGAATGGATTGCCGGACAGTCTGATATTGATAAAGACTGGGACAGTTACTTAGAGCAGCTTGATACGCTTGGACTTCAGGATTATATAGCCATCCGTGAAAAGGCATTACAGACCACAACAGAGCCGGCAACGGAAGCGGCAGAATAGAGAGCAGAATAATAACATATATTTCTGCATAAAGGAGACAACATGGACGAAGAAAAGATACTGTTACAGGAAATGCAGATATCAGGTAATAAGGCAGAAGACAGGATGGGAAATAACGCAGCAGGGATTGCGGAAGGTATCCCGGGGAATAGCCCGGAAGAGTTCGCAAAGGGCATTACAGGGAATAGCCCGGAAGAGTTCGCAGAGGGCATTACAGGGAATAGCCCGGAAGAGCTCACAGAGGGCATTACGGAAGCTGCCCCGGTTAATGAGGAAGAAAAGGTATCGGAGGGTGTACATAACTACAGTGCCCAGGAGGAATATATCTGGCCGGATGACCCGAAGGTCCTGCAGAAGCTTCAGTGGTTCCAGGATCAGAAACTGGCACTGATGATTCACTGGGGAGCGTATTCCCAGCTTGGAATAGTGGAATCCTGGGCGTTGTCCGATGCAGATGCAGAGTGGTCAAGGGATGGCATTGACTGGGAGATTACGGGAGAAGCATTTAAAAAGGAGTACTTTAATCTGAATAAGACCTTTAATCCGGTTCGTTTTGAACCGGAAAAATGGGCGGATCTGGCGAAAAGAGCAGGTATCCGTTACCTGATTTTTACAACCAAACATCATGACGGCTTCTGTATGTGGGACACTGCCTTTTCTGATTATAAAGTGACAGCAGAGGACTGTCCGTTTCATACTCATAAATATGCGGATATCTGTGCCCACTTGTTTGAATCCTTCCGTAAGAGAGGAATTGGGATTGGCGCATATTTTTCAAAAGCAGACTGGCATGTGGACAGTTACTGGAGTGAGGGGTATCCCAGGGGGAACTATATGCACCGGGGACCGTCTTATGTCCCCCGGGAACATCCCCAACAGTGGGGGAAATTTGTGGAATTCACCCAGAATCAGATCAAGGAATTGGCGACGGAGTATGGAAAACTGGACATTATGTGGTTTGACGCGGGCTGGGTCAGCGATATTGGACTGGGAGAGACCATAGAAGAGATCCGGAAATTCCAGCCGGGGATGCTTGCTGCAGACCGTACCATGGGCGGACCGTATGAAAATTATATTACTCCGGAACAGTGTGTGCCGAAGGAACCCTTAAATGTACCATGGGAAAGCTGTATCACTCTTGGAACGTCCTTTTCCTTTGCTTATGAAGACCGGTATAAGTCCTGCCGGGAAGTGATTGCTCTTTTCGTGGATATTGTGGCAAAGGGAGGAAATCTGGCTATAAATGTGGGACCTCAGCCGGATGGCAGACTGCCAAGAGGTGCAGTGGAATGTCTGGAGGATATGGGGGAATGGCTTGCAGTTTACGGGGATGCTATATATGGAACCAGAGTCTGTGCTCCTTATAAAAAGGACGGAATCGCATTTACAAAGAAGGAAGGCCGGGTATATGCAATTGAAACCTTTGAAAAAGAAACGGATCCGGTTAAATCTGAAGTCTGGATTCCATATGAAGGAACGGTCACATCCATTACGATGGCGGATACAGGAGCAGTGGTGGAGTTTACCAGACAAGATAACGGCTATATACTTCACCTGGAGGAGTATGACAAAGAAACAGCACCGATAGCCAGAGTGTTTTGCCTGATGTGAAAAGACTGCATTTAAAACAGGCGAATAGCGAAAGCCTAAATTAAGAAGCACTTAAATTTAGAAGCGCTTAAATTAAGAAGTGCTTAAATTAAGAAGTGCTTCTACTAAGAAGCTTAAGGAAGAATATTAAGGAGGAATATATGGAATCGTTGTATTTACTACCCGAACCGCAGAAAATAGTATCCGGGGAAGGGAACTTTGTCCTTCCTCATTACGGGAAGATTGAAATGGATGCTTCCTGTCCGCAGGATGTATTATATGCAGCAGATTTGTTAAAAAATGAGATTCTGCGCTTTACCGGAATGGATTACAGCTTGAACCGTGGGACACAGAATACGAATGGAGCGGCTGAAATTATATTGAATTTAGATGAAACACAAAAGGATCAAGGTTATGTTCTGATAATCGGGAAGCAGGGAATCCGTATAACCGGAGGAGGATACCGGGGAATTCTATACGGAATACAGACGCTGCGGCAGATCATCCGCCAGGCAGGCTGTGTCCTGCCGTTTGTGGAAATAGTAGATGAACCGGCTATGGAGTACCGGGGTTTTTACCATGATGTTACCAGGGGCAGAATCCCGAAGCTGGAAACGTTAAAAAAGCTGGCGGATACCTTAAGCTTTTATAAAATCAACCAGCTGCAGCTATATGTGGAACACAGCTTTTTATTTGAAGGGCTTAGTGAAATGTGGAGAGATGACACGCCGCTTACGGCGGAGGACATCCTGGAACTGGATGCCCACTGCAGAAAAGCAGGAGTGGAACTGGTACCGTCCCTGTCTTCTTTTGGACATTTATATAAGCTTCTCAGCACAAGATCTTATGAACATCTGTGTGAGCTTTCAGATCCCGTGAAGATGGCATTTAGTTTCAGGGGGCGCCAGATGCATCACACCTTAAATGTTACTATGGATGAAAGCTATGAACTGGCGGTTCAAATGATGGAAGCATATATGCCGCTGTTTACATCGAAGCAGTTTAACATAGGTGCGGATGAAACATTTGACCTGGGAAAAGGAAAAAGTAAATTTTACGCAGAGGAAGTGGGCGTAGACCGGATGTATATTGACTACGTGAAAAAGCTTTGCGGATATCTGGTAGACAGGGGATACCGCCCCATGTTCTGGGGAGACGTAATCTGCGGATTTCCGGAGTTGATCCGGGAACTTCCAAAGGAAACCATCTGCTTAAACTGGGGGTATGCTTGGAACCAGTGTGAAGACGGAACAAAAGCACTTGCAGAGGCCGGAGCCACCCAGTATGTATGCCCGGGAGCAGGGGGATGGAATCAGTTTATTAATCTGATGGAATCAGCGTATCTGAATATCAGCAGAATGTGCGCATTCGGGGAAAAATACGGGGCAATCGGTATGCTGAATACAGACTGGGGAGACTTTGGACACATTAATCACCCGGATTTCAGCATGCCGGGGATGATCTACGGAGCGGCATTTTCCTGGAACCGAAAAGAAATTCCTTTTGAAGAAATGAACCGCATGATTTCTGTTCTCCAGTATCAGGATTCCTCGGAAAACCTGATGTCTGTTGTGAGCCGTATGTGCAGACACGCAGTATTTGACTGGGAAATGGCAGTGCGTTTCCAGGAATTAACGGAATCCGGAATAGAGGATGACTGGTGCGTCCAGCGGCTCAGATCCTGTGAAAAAGAAATACTGGGAGCGGAAGAAGAAAACAAAATTCT
>NZ_JAWYAJ010000488.1:6208-11890 GCF_034124845.1 Robinsoniella sp. | reverse complement strand
ATTCTTCTGGCTGAGGAGCTGGAACTGAAGAAATGCGTAGCAGCGATGACTGCAGGAGAGAAAATGGCAGTTCATGATTATCTCATAGGAGCAGAGGGCATTCGGGTGCTGAACAGTGTGGGATTATTGATCTATAAGAATCATTTTCTGGGGATAAAAGGATGTGCGGACCAGGCAAAAGAGACTGCACAGAAGCTGGAATGCTGGTTCAGTGAATACAAAAAAATGTGGAGAAGTATCAGCAGGGAATCTGAATTGTACAGAGTTTCCCATGTGATATTCTGGCTTGCCGATTTCTTACGGGATATGAACAAAGAAGAAATATAGATTACTCCTTAGGAAAGCCGGAGAAGAAGTAATCCAAAGAAATGAGGAAAAGTGTGATAAGACTGGAATTAAATCATGGCTGGAAAATGAGACCCCTTGGAGAAATATTCCAGGAGGCTGTCGTTCCGGGCAGTGTCTATACAGACCTGCTTAGAAATGGAAACATGGAGGATCCATTTTTTAAGGACAACGAGATCCGTGCCAAGAAGCTAATGAATAAGGACTATGAATATGTGTGCCGGTTTGTGTTTGAACCGGAAGCATTTGAAGATTGTGAACGGATATTACTGCATTTTGATGGTTTGGATACCCTTGCCGATATCTATGTGAACAGCCAAAAGGCAGGAGCGGCATTCAGCATGCACCGGACATGGGAATATGAGGTGCAGGATATGCTGAAACCAGGAGATAATGAACTCATGGTGGTTTTCCACTCACCGCTTAAATTTTTGGCAGAGGCATATCAAAAATATGGAAATATTGGAAATGAAGATACGGTTGAGGGATTTATGCATCTGAGAAAGGCCCATTATATGTTTGGCTGGGACTGGGGCGCCTGCCTGCCCGATGCAGGAATTTTCCGCCCGGTTTCACTGATTGGAATCCATCATGCCAGAATTGATAACGTAAGAATACATCAGGAGCATGGAGCCGGTCAGGTCTTGTTAACGTTAAATGTGGAAGCAGAGATAAATGAGAAGAACGACAATTTCCAAAATACGAACAGAACGGCAGATAAGAATCTGGTGCGGGTAGAACCTTTTCATACCGAGCCTTCTCATACAGAGGGTCTGTATATGAAAGTTTTGATTACAGATCCAGATGGCAGAATTTTATGTGAAGAGACCGGAACGGATACCTTTACCATAAGTCAGCCCCGGCTATGGTGGCCAAATGGGATCGGAGAGCAGCCCCTTTATGATATTAAGGTACTGCTGTATCATAAGGATGAGCTATTAGATATCTGGCAGAAAAGAATAGGTCTGCGGACCATGACGGTACGCAGGGAGAAGGATCAGTGGGGAGAGAGCTTTGCCCATGAAATAAACGGCAGAACAATCTTTGCCATGGGGGCTGACTACATTCCGGAGGACCATCTGATCGGACGTACCACCCGCCAGCGTACTTACCGCTTACTAGAACAGTGCAGACTTGCTAACTTTAATTCGGTCCGCATCTGGGGCGGCGGGTATTACCCGGAAGACTGGTTTTTTGATGCCTGTGATGAAATGGGGCTGATCGTATGGGAGGATTTCATGTTTGCCTGCTCGGTCTATGAACTTACACCGGAGTTCAAAGACAACATCCGGGAAGAATTTATCACAAACATTAAGAGAATCCGGCACCATGCTTCCCTGGGGCTTTGGTGCGGGAATAATGAAATGGAGATGTTCGTGGAGCAGCGCTGCTGGGTGACAAAGCCTTCCGAAGTAAGGGACTATCTGTTTATGTATGAGAAACTCATCCCCGAAGTGTTAAAAGAGCATGATCCGGATACTTTTTACTGGCCTGCAAGCCCATCCTCTGGGGGCTCTTTTGACAAACCAAATGATCCGGACAGAGGGGACGTACACTATTGGGAAGTCTGGCATGGCAATAAACCATTTTCGGAATACCGCAAATATTATTTCCGCTATATCTCGGAGTTTGGATTTCAGTCAATTCCTTCCTTAAAAACCATGGAAGAGATTACCGATGATCCAAAAGATTTAAACCTGTTTTCTTATGTATGTGAGAAACATGAACGCAATAATGGTGGCAATGGGAAGATTGTGAAATATATGCAGCAGATGTATCTATATCCCACCAGCTTTTCCACTTTGATTTATGCATCCCAGCTTTTGCAGGCAGACGGCATCCGATATGGTGTGGAGCATTTCCGGAGAAACCGGGGCAGATGTATGGGAGCTGTATTCTGGCAGTTAAATGACTGCTGGCCGGTAATTTCCTGGTCCGCCATTGATTCATGCGGAAGATGGAAGGCTCTTATGTATTATGCGAAACGCTTCTTTGCACCCTGCATGATTTCCTGTGAGGAAGAGAGCTGGATGACCCAGGAAGCGGATATGAACCGCCAGCATTTCAATTTTGACAAGTCCATCCGGCTGAATGTAGCAAATGAGACCCTGTCGGAGCGCACGATAAAAGTACGCTGGGCACTTAGGAATTCAGATGCATCGGTTATTCGTCTGATGGAGGATACCATACAGGTGAAAGCAATGTCGGCTGTCTGGCTGGATAAAGTGGAACTGCCTGAGATTGATTATATGAATGAATATGTTAGCTATGAGGCAGAGGAAAACGGGGTGGTAATCTCGGAGGGAACCGTCATTTTCACTTACCCCAAATATTTCCGCTACCGGGACCCGGGGCTTGCCTTGCGGATAGAAGGAAATGAAATTGTTGTGACGGCAGATGCTTATGCAAAAAGTGTGGAGATTTTAAACGAAGAAGAGGATCTGGTGCTGTCTGACAATTATTTTGACATGAATGCAGGAGAAAGGAGAGTGACTGTCATAAGCGGCAGTACCAGCGGTCTGCGCGTCCGCAGCGTTTATGATATTCACTGAATCGGAAATTGGACAAACAAGTAATCGGCTATATTTATACGAACCATCTTCCCGAACTTACAGCAGAAGATGCAAAAATGCTTTCTATTTTAAACCTCGCCTTTGGTAAGATTGATAAGGGAAATGTAATCTGTGACCTTGCAGATTATCAGGAGAACCTTTTAAATATCAGAAAAGAAAGCCCGGAACTAAAAATGGTGCTCTCCGTTGGAGGCTGGGGAGCGGGAGGTTTTTCAGAAACAATGGCAACGGATGGGGGAAGAAAACAATTTGCTGCTTCCGCACGGGAGCTGGTAGAACGGTATCAACTGGATGGCGTCGATATTGACTGGGAGTATCCCTGTATAGGAATTAGCGGAATTAAAGCTTCCAGGGAAGATAAAGAAAATTTTACACTTATGCTAAAAGACCTGCGCCACAGCCTGGATCAGATTAAAGACCGCAAATGCCTGGTAAATATCGCAGGGGGCGGTGGAAATTATTTTCTGCGGTGCACCAATATGCCCGAGGCTTCAAAATATCTGGATTATGTACAGATTATGACCTATGATCTGAGGGGCGGCTTTACTATTGAAACGGGACACCACACAAACCTGTATGACAACCGGGAAGATCTGCTGGATGTCAGCACAGACCGGGCAGTGCAGGCTTATCTGAAAGCTGGTGTGCCAAGGGAAAAGCTGGTGATCGGGGCAGCATTTTATTCCCGGATGTGGAAAGGGGTTCCGGATGCGAATCACGGATGGATGCAGATGGCGGAGTCTACCGGAGGCTACGGACCGGATTACGGAGAGCTTGCAGAACACTATATTAATAAAAATGGATTTAAACGTTATTGGGATGATGAGGCAAAGGCACCATGGCTGTTTAACGGTGATACCTTTATCAGCTACGAAGATGAGGAGTCCATCAGCCATAAGGCGGAATATGTAAAGGAACAGGGATTGGCAGGAATAATGTTTTGGGAATATGGCTGTGATTCCACGAAGACTCTGACCAGGGTGATCCGGGAGTCAATTTGCCGGGGACTGACCTGATCGGCTGAAGCAATAAGCAAAAGAAAGCGGAGGATATTATAATGGTTCCACAATGGTTTAAGGATGCGAAGCTTGGAATATTTATTCATTACGGCATTTATGCGGTTAACGGTATTGCGGAGTCCTGGTCTTTCTATAATAATCGGATTTCCTACGAGGATTATATGAAGCAGCTGGATGGATTTACGGCTTCTGCATTTGACGGGGAATACTGGGCAGATTTAATCGCAGGAAGCAAAGCGAAATATGCGGTGCTTACCACGAAACATCATGACGGTGTAGCACTGTTTGATACAAAATACAGTGATTTAAGCGTGGTAAAGAAAACGCCGGCAAAACGGGATATAGTGGCTGAATATGCCAAAGCAGTCCGAAAAAGGGGAATCCGTGTGGGGATGTATTATTCTCTGCTGGACTGGTCCCATCCGGACTATGCTTCGGTCTATGAGGGAGGTGTGATACCGGAGGATCTGTCACAGGTAAATTCTTTTTCCAATCCGGTGGACGGAGTCCAGGACGAAGAAGCGTGGCAGCGGTTCCTGGATTTTAATAAAAACCAGCTCTCGGAAGTACTTGGGAATTATGGCACGGCAGATTTAATCTGGTTCGACGGAGACTGGGAAAGGAGTGCATCCCAGTGGGGGCTTCCAAAATTGAAAGATTATCTGAGAAGCTTTAATCCGGAGCTTGTGGTCAATTCCCGGTTATGCGGTTACGGAGACTATAAAACCCCGGAACAGGGGCTGCCCATTACAAGGCCCGAAGGTGCCTGGGAGTTCTGTACCACCATAAATGATTCCTGGGGTTATGCCCCGGATGATGATCATTATAAGAGCCTGAATCAGATTATCCGTATGTTCTGTGACTGCATCAGCATGGGCGGAAATATGCTTCTGGATATTGGTCCCAGGGAAGATGGCACCGTGGATACCAGACAGGAAGAAATTCTTCTGGGACTGGGCAAATGGATCGGTGAGCACGAAGAGGCTGTATTTGGTACCGATGAAGGCATTATGATTCGCTATTATCCCGGTGGCAGTACGATGTCTAAGGATGGAGAAACGCTGTATTTATTTGTGCAGGATAAACCGAAGGAGAATATAAGCATCAAGGGCCTGTGTAATAAAATTAGGAAAGTCACAGTGCTTCATTCGGGAAAAGAGCTTGCGTATGACGTACACGGCGGTGTGCCCTGGTTTCAGATTCCGGGCATTACATGGATCTATATGGGAGAAAAGGATTGTCATGAGCAGGTTACGGTACTGAAGGTAGAATTAGAAGGTAAAGTGGAGATGTATGGGGGCAGCGGAGCGGTTGTGACGCATAATTGACAGAGTTGTGAAATAGTATATGGGATATTTATGAAATAAGGGGCTCATTGCAAAGCGATTTGTAATGGGCTCTTTTTATTGTATGCCCAAATGAAACTTTCTCCATAGGATTGTAATTTTATAATCTTCCTTTCATTTCATAAAAAAGAAAAAATATTTTTTATAATATACAATTGAAAAAATAATATCCTTTATATATAATAATAAATATACCGATGAAACGTGAAAAGAAAGACTGGATAAGGTATGGGTGGGAAAAAGGAGGTGTGAAGGCAACATGAAAGAATGAATAACTGTAAACCAGGGAGTGATTATGAAAAAAGAAAGATAGACTATTTCAGATCAACTCCTGTAAAGAAGGGTGTTTGAAGGAGAGGTATTTGAATTATGATGAGATTTAAATGGAAAAAATTTTTT
>NZ_JAWYAJ010000488.1:0-6198 GCF_034124845.1 Robinsoniella sp. | reverse complement strand
AGTAATTACTTCTGATGTACTGCCGGTTTTTGCACAGGATGCCTCAGAAGATACTGCCGTGGAGGGTGAAATCATGACCCTGAAACCGGATATGACAGAAGGATCCTGGAATAAGTTTTCCTATACGGCTTACCAGGGAAAGGAGTGGACCGTCTTGGAGAACGAGGCATATATGGATCTGGGTTCTTCTGATGAACGGGCTGAAGAATGTTATTATGAAATCCCTTTTGTGGGAAATAAGGTGGAGATATTTTCTAACAAAAGTCCCATGCATGGAAAAGTCCGGTTTTCTGTGGATGATGAAAATCCGGCAGTGGCTGATTTGTACAATGAGACACGCACAGAACCACAGTCCGTATATGCGGTAAGTGATCTGGAGGAAGGCATGCATGTACTGAAGGCGGTCACACTGAATGAAAGAACGGGAAATAAGATCGTAAATCAGACGGCATATGCACAGATTACCCATGCTCCTTATATACCGGAGGATATTGTACTGGCTGATTCCGAAATGCAGATGACCGAAGATGAGACAAGGCAGATCAGCTATACAGTCATACCGGAATATGCACAAGCTGTAGATCTTGTATATGAAAGTATGGATACGGAGATAGCGGAGGTATCGGAGAAGGGCATGATAACTGCCCGGTCAGAAGGAAAAACAACGATCCGTATCACCAGGGAAGAATCCGGTATTGCAAAAGAAATAGCGGTGACAGTGGCGGCAGGGGTGCGTCAGCTGGGGGGATCAATTGTGGATACCAATACCCAGTATACCCAGGACCGTTATGAAGAGCTGCTGGACAGGCATACCATGTCGGGGAGTCTGACAGCGTGGAAAAATGATAAGGCGGTGAGCGAACTGGCGCTGGTATCCATTGGATGCAGTTTAAAAAATGTGGCAGTTACCGCCAGTGATCTGACGAATGGTAATGACATCATTTCTGGAGATCTTGTAAAAACTGTTTTTGTAAAATCCACAAAAGCCTATAACGGACCCTATCTGGGATATGGAAGCAAAGACCGTCCGGTTCCTGAGCCTACCGGTGATAACCGCAGTGAATCCTCGGATATCCTGTATCAGTCAGAACCGGTTGATATGCCATTTAACAGTGTACAGCCTGTATGGGTAACGTTTCCTATTCCAAAAGACCAGACTGCGGGAACTTACACCGGAACGCTGTCCGTAACAGCAGATGGAATTGAAGAGCCTCTGTTATTCCAATATGAAATAGAGGTTCAGGATGTGCAGCTGCCGGATTCGGAGGAATTTAAGGATGGATTTGACATTGAGTTATGGCAGTATCCTTACAGCAGTGCAGAATATTATGGAGTAGAGCCTTTTTCTCCGGAACATTTTAAGATCCTGGAATCCGCCATGTTGAAATATAAGGAAATAGGCGGTCATGCTATCACGGCTTCTATTGTAGAGGAGGCATGGGACGGGCAGACATACAGTGCAAATAAAGTGCATTATCCCTCTATGATCAAATGGACCAGGAACAGTGATGGAAGCTTTCAGTATGATTATACGGATTTGGACAAGTGGATATCTTTTAATAAGAGTCTTGGTATTGGGGATAAAATAGTGCTTTACAGTATTGCCCCCTGGCACAATTCCTTTGCTTACTGGGAAGATGGAACCTTAATCTATGAGCCTTTTACCCCGGGGAGCAGCCGGTATACACAGGTCTGGCGGGACTTCCTGCAAAAGCTTACGGAACATCTGATGGAAAAAGGATGGTTTGATGAATCTTATATAGGAATTGATGAACGGGGATTTAGCAAAGAAGCATTTGATCTGATTGAATCGGTTAAGAATATTCATGGTGAATCCTTCAAGACGGCAGGAGCCATGGATCATTTTGCAGACAAAAAAGAACTGGCACTGCGTGTGACAGACTTAAATGTAGGCGACAGTGCGGCACAGGCTGGCGCTGCAGAATTTGCAGAGCTTTTAAAGGAAAGAGAAGCGAAAGGATTTCGGACAACACTTTATTCCTGTACAGAACACACGCCTGGAAATTATGCCCTGAGTGCACCGGCAGAGAGTTACTGGTCCATGATGAATGCCGGAAAGATGGGGACTGCCGGATTTCTGCGCTGGGCTTATGATGCATGGGTTGCGGATCCCCTAAATGATGTGACCCATAATGCTTTTGAACCAGGTGACTGCTTCCTTTATTATCCGGACGAAAAAGATGCTCCGCAACCAGTTGGAAAAAGTTCGGTGCGCCTGGAGAAGATGGCAGAAGGCGTGCGGGATGTAAACAAATTAATGCTGATAGAACGGGAGATCCCCTCGCTGAAAGAAGATATCGATGCCTTATATGGTGCAGTCAGCACCACGGCGGCAAATGGAAGAACTTATTTAAGTCCGGAAAAGATTGCATTTCTGTCAGCAGAGATGGAAACTTTCAAAGAAGGCGTGGCCGAAATTACCGAAAAGTATCTCACTTTGAAGGAAGAGGGAACGGATCAGGTAGAATCCGTGACGATTGAGGAAGGCAGTGACGTGTTACTGTCTATAGGCGGGACACTGCAGCTTCATGGGGTTATTCTTCCTGACAATGTGATCCATAAGAAATTGAATTGGACCTCCTCTGATGATGAGGTGGTATCCGTATCTGAACAGGGGATTTTGACGGGGAAAAAGACAGGTAGAGCTGTAATTACCGCAGTTTCTGAACAAGATCCCTCCAAGAGTGCCGAGATTACTGCAACGGTAACCGGAATCACTATTGAAGAGGGGGCAAAGACTGCTTACTATTCCTTTGACTCTATGGAAAATAATGTGGTAAAGGATGAATGGGGAAACAGAGACGGCGTCAACCAGGGAGCGGTACTTTCACCGGGCAGGTCGGAAAAAGCGCTGACGATTACAGAGGCTGAAAAATCGGTTCGTTTACAGGGAAATTCCGGTCTTTCTGATACCTGGACGGTAGGTTACTGGGTGATGAACAGCACAAAAGATCCTGAACGCAACTCGGTTATCATGAGTAACGACGGTAATTATTCTTTTGATGTGCGGCTGGCGGATAACAGAGAGAAAGCGGGCGTACATGTGGGAACGGGAAGCGGAGATGTAC
Organism: Robinsoniella sp.; assembly: GCF_034124845.1. Lineage (NCBI taxonomy): Bacteria > Bacillati > Bacillota > Clostridia > Lachnospirales > Lachnospiraceae > Robinsoniella > Robinsoniella sp. The sequence goes on along the minus strand of NZ_JAWYAJ010000488.1, from coordinate 3,109 downwards.
TGACATTTAATTATGTATTTCCAACCGATACCTGGGTTCATGTGGCGTGGACACAGGATAAAATAAATGGGCTTTCCATGTATATTAACGGTACCTTGATACAGACAAATGCATGGACCGTCAACCACGAATTCCCATGCCCGGTGGATATCATCGGAGGAAACGGGTTTATTGGAAAAATAGATGAACTGAAGATATTTAACAGAGTACTGTCAACAGAAGAAATCGCTTCCATTATGCAGACGAAGGGGTTGAACATTCAGGAAACCTATAAAGAGCTAAACGTAGGAGAGCATTTTTCCATACAGACAAATCTGATCAGTGATCAGGATGATAAGTCCATCGTGTATACTTCCAGTGATCCGGAGACAGCATCGGTAGATGAAAAAGGGCTGGTTACCGCACATAAAAAGGGCAGTGTTACCATAACTGTGGAAAACCAGGCTTCTGGATACCGGGATTTGGTAACGGTAGTGATTACGAAAAAATTAGCCATCTCGAATAAACTTCCGGTCTATGAACTGGATGAAAAATACCTGTCCGATATTGATAAAGATCCGGGAGGACCACGTCAGTATTTAGGACAGCCGGATATGGTGATGCTGGATGATAACCAGACACTGGTTACCTCCTATCCGGTTGGACACGGAAAAGGCCCTCTGGTCCTGAAGATCAGCTATGATGCCGGGGAAACATGGGTAGAAAAAAAGACTCCGGAATCCTTCAGAGGTTCACAGGAGACGCCAACCATGTACAAAATACACCTGAAGGACGGAACTCAGAGGCTGATGCTGATTACGGCGTGTCCCGGCTGGGGTCAGGATCTGGAAGGCAATGCTACCGGATGGAATACGTCCTATTCTGATGACGGGGGTGAGACATGGACAGAGTATAAGCATTGGTATACCAATCATAAGGATGGCACGCCGAACAAATCCATTGTGGCAATGGCAAGCCTGATCCAGTTAAAAGACAGCAATGGAAAGGATATACAGAAATGGATGGGCGTGTACCACAATTATGATTATGTCAATTACAAGACATATCTCACATTTGATGAAAACGGAGAGGAACAATGGAGCGAGCCGGAGCCTTATCTGAGTGAATACCGTTCTATAGAGAGCGGGTATCAGATGTGTGAGATCGGCATGTTCCGTTCGCCGGACGGAAAACGGATTGTAGGTCTTGCCAGAAGCCAGTCTCACAATAATCCGGCAACATTGATCTATTCAGAGGATGAAGGGGAGACATGGAGCAGGCCTATGGATCTGCCTGGTTCTCTGGCTGGAGAGCGGCATAAAGCCGTTTACGATCCGGTGAGCGGCAGGCTGCTGATTACATTCCGTGAAATAAATTACGATCTTAACGGAAATGGAAAGTTTGACGGAGGAAACGACTGGAAAGCCGGTGACTGGGCTGCCTGGGTTGGCACTTACGAGGATCTGATGGAACAAAACGAAGGCCAGTACCGGATATTAATTGATGAAGACTGGGCAAATAATGCGAAGTCGGGAGATACGGGATATGCGGGAATTGTAGTCCAGCCCGACGGTACCTTTATCATGGATTCTTACGGGCATTGGGATAAAGCCTTTTCCGAGAGCTGGCAGGGGGGCGTGACAACCGATCTCTGCTATATCAGACAGGCGAAGTTTAAACTCAGTGATATGGATAAAGCCGCTGGTATAGCTGATAAAACGGCACTTCGGCAAGCCATATCGGATGCAGAAAAGATCACAGGGCAAGAGGATTATACGGAAGAAACCTGGAGTGTATTTCAAGAGGCATTGAATAAGGCAAGGGAAGCAGAAAGCAATCAGAATATTACACAGGATGGGGTAGATGCTGCCAGGGAAAATCTTATAAAAGCCCAGAGGGATCTGAAGAAGAAACCCGATAAGCCTGATCCAGAGCCTACACCGGATCCAAAACCAGAACCCACACCAGATCCAAAACCGGACCCGGCACCACAGCCTAAGCCAGAGCCGGCACCACAGCCTAGGCCAGAACCAACACCCCAACCCAAGCCTGACCCCCAGCCAGTTAAGCTTGTAGTACCGGTGTTGAAAAAAGTAGAATCCGGAAGTTATGAAAAGTTAAGGTTAAACTGGTCCCGGGTTCCCGGAGCGGATGGCTATCGCATATACCGATCTGCAAAAAAGAACGGCAGCTATAGTAAGATTGCCACGGTGAAGGGCGGTAATAAAACTTCTTATGTCAATGGAAAGCTGTTGACCGGCAAGAAATATTATTATAAGGTGCGGGCTTATGCCAAGCACAATGGCAGAACCATGCAAAGTAAATATTCAAAGGTGAAGTCCGGGAAACCGGTACCCGCAAAAGCAGTGATCTCTTCGGTTACCAATCTTTCCGGTAGAAAACTGAAACTGCAGTGGAAGAAAGTGAGCGGTGCACACGGCTATGAGATCAGGCGTGCCGTCAAAAAAAATGGAACTTATCATAAAATAGCAACCATTAAAAAAGGCAGGACATTCACCTATAAAGATAGTAAATTAACAAAAAAGAAAACATATTATTATAAAGTTCGTGCTTACCGTAAGGCGGGGAACAAGAAAATCTATGGTCCGTATTCAACGGTTAAGTACCGCAAGGTAATGAAATAATTACGGATGCAGGCATAATATACTTTTTAAATACAGTTGTGTGAGACACCCCAACGTCATGGTTTGGCGCTGGGGTATGCCTGCATCTGCATTGCAATTCCATATTTTTTAATCCCGATACAAGGAACGAAGGAGCTTAATTTCATCTGCGTGTCCATCCAGATCCGTTGGTGTCTCCAGTATAAAAGTAAGATGGCGCAGCAATGGATGATTCAGGATCTCAACGATGGAATCCAGTCCGATGTATCCATCTCCGATTAATGCGTGACGATCCTTGCGGCTTCCCGGAGGATTCTGGCTGTCGTTAATATGAAACGCATGAAGATATCCAAGTCCGATAATCCGGTCAAATTCATCCAGCACCCCATCCAGGTTATGGACAATATCATAACCGGAGTCCGAGAGGTGGCAGGCATCGAAACAGACCCCAATCTGTTCCTGCAGATCAACCTGGTCAATGATTGCGCGCAGTTCCTGAAAGGTTC
>NZ_JAWYAJ010000487.1:0-27455 GCF_034124845.1 Robinsoniella sp. | reverse complement strand
ATGCAGGCAATTACAGAAGCCAGTAATTCTTCTCCCTTTTGGATAAAAATGCCGGGACCCGGTCTGTAATCCTTTACCGGTTCCGTCTCCACGGTGATGCAATTGCTGTCCGTATCATAAACTCCAACCTTTATAAAACTGGTGCCCAAATCCACTGCCATCAGTAAAACATCTTTCATTGCACTGCTCCTCTCTGCCAACGATTCACCAAACACTACTGTCATCGTATCTGCACACGATGTACGATATTCAGAAAGTAATTTTTAAACTCGCTCTAAACTGTTTTATTTTTAGAGGTAAGCCCCTGTAATAATACAGAAATGATAATAATAATACCTTTGATAATGTCTTGGGGATAGGATGGAACTGCAAGGAGGTTCATAATATTACTGATCAGTGCCAGTACCAGTACACCTACTACGGTTTTGATACAGGAACCCTCCCCTCCTGAGAGGCTGGCGCCTCCAATTACACAGGCTGCTATGGCATCCAGCTCCAGCCCCTGCCCAATGATGGGTGTCCCGATTGCAGTCCTGGAGGATGCGATAATTCCGCCTATTGCTGCACAGATTCCTGAAATGGCATACACGGACATTTTATACCGGTTTACACGGATACCCGCTAATTTTACTGCTGTTTCATTACTTCCGATTGCAACGATAATCCGCCCAAATGCAGTGTATTTATGAATAAACCAGAAGATCACAATGACAACTACGGCAATTACAGCCAGCCATGGGATCACCCCTCCGATCATGGCTACTCCTAGTTTACCAATCGTATCCTTTGGTGTCTGCACCGGCTGTCCATTTGATATTACAAATGCCAGGCCTCTTGCTATTGTCATCATCGCAAGTGAGGCTACAAAAGCTGCCATCTTGGCATAAGATACCAGGAATCCGGTAACCGCACCCAATACGCATCCAACCAGTACCGGCAAAAGAATCGCTGCTGCCATGCCCAGGCTATGTGTGGTCAGCGCAAATGCAACCATTACACTTCCAAGTGCCAGAATAGAGCCAACCGATAAATCAATTCCCCCGGTCAGGATTACAAATAGCATTCCCATACACACAACGGTGGTTCCTGAATACTGGCGCAGGATATTAATGATATTCTGTAAGGTAAAAAAGTCCGGCGATATGCAGATACAGATAATCAACAACAGCAACAGCATAAAATAAGTATTATGTTTAACAAATAGTTTTACAGCTTTATTTTTTGTATTCATTTTTTCACCCATTCCATACAGCAGCAATGCCTGCTATACTGCCACAAATAAATATTTGAAAGAATCAAAACGTGGCTTCCTTTCGATTTCATATTTATACACCCATTGCGTATTTGATCAGCACATTTTCGTATAATTCTTCTCTGGCTACTTCTCCGGTAATTCTGCCCTGTCTCATGATAATCACCCGGTCGCACATTCCGATTATTTCCGTCATCTCCGAAGAAATCATAACAATTGCAACTCCCCGGCCTGCCAGGTCGTTAATTACTTTATATATTTCTACCTTTGCCCCAACATCCACACCACGGGTAGGTTCATCCAGTATCATGCATTTACAGTCCGCAGCCAGCCACTTTGCAAGAGCCACCTTTTGCTGGTTGCCGCCGGAGAGACTGGATACATCATCCTCCATGGAAGCATATTTCGTGGATAATTGCCCCAGGATATTTTCCACCGTCTGTTTTTCTTTTTTCCCATTGATTACATCCATGGCATATTTTACCTGTTTCAGGGAAGCAAGTGTGGTATTAATTCGTATGGATTGATTCAGCAGCACCCCCTGCTGCTTTCTGTCTTCCGGCAGAAATCCCAGCCCGTTCTCCACTGCATGCTTTGGTGCCTTAAATGCCGCCTTTTTTCCTGCCAGCATAATTTCGCCGCTATCTTTATGGTCAATCCCAAATATGGCACGCATGGTTTCCGTCCTTCCGGCTCCCACCAGACCGCTGAAACCCAGCACTTCTCCTGCACGAACGGAAAAAGACACATTCTGTACCATCTTTCCGCAGTTTAGGTCTTTCACATCCAGAACTACGTCCCCCAGCTTCACGTTTCTCTCGGGATACAGAGTAGACATTTCACGCCCGACCATCAGATTGATCAGCCCATGTTTATCGATGTCCCCAGATGGAAGCTCTTTTACAAATTTCCCATCCTTAAATACGGTAATCGTATCACATAACTGGAATATTTCTTCCAGCCTGTGGGATATGTAGATGATGCTGACTCCATCTTTTTTCAAAAGGTTTACCAGTGCAAAGAGTTTTTCTATTTCGGTAAATGTCAGAACAGCGGTAGGTTCATCCAGTACCAGGATCTTGGCATCCCTGCTAAGATTCTTGCAGATTTCCACCACCTGCTGATATGCCACTGATAATTCCGCAACTTTTTGTTTTGGGTCAATTTCTCCAAATCCCAGTTTCTTTAATATTTCCGAAGCATCTTTATTTAATTTCTTCCAGCGGATAGCCGCCCCGCCCTGATTTAACCGGTCTATAAATATATTTTCTGCAACCGTTAAATGCGGCGCCAGCATAAATTCCTGATAAATGGTTGCAATGCCCAGATCTTTTCCTTCCCTTGGAGATGAGATTTTAACCTCCTGCCCGTCAATCCGAATGGTTCCTCCATCCCGTATAACCGCTCCCGATAAGATTTTCATCAAAGTAGATTTTCCTGCACCGTTTTCTCCGATCAAAGCATGGACTTCTCCTGGCTTTACCCGTAAAGAAACATCCTTCAGTGCATAGACGCCGCCAAATTTTTTGTCAATGTGCTCCATCTCAACCCGATATTCATTACCCATCGCCTACACTCCTCATCATTTTCTGTGTTTCTGCTGCTTTTATTCCCGCGGGCAACGAGCCAAACGAACACGCTGGCGCGTCCATTTGGCGACTGCCGCGAGGGTCAATTACCCCGCTGGTCGCAACGTTGCAAATTTGATGCCCCGTTGTTTGCAGCGGGGTTTTTGACTTTTTAGGGATGCCGCATCGTTATCTCTCTTGATAAGCTGACACCGCACCCCCATTTACATACTCTTTCTTCCCGTGAGCAACGAGCCAAACGGACACGCTGGTGCGTCCATTTTACTCCTGCGAACAGGAAGCAACCGTGTTAAAATGCGGCATTTTCATCATAGTAATCTTTTGCATTATCAATGGTATAGCAAAGAGGCGGTGTACGTGTAATATCTTCGTAATCATCTGCTGTCTTACCATCCAGTAATACTTCGTCTGCAACCTGCAATGCCATAGCTGCAACTGTCTTAGGATTATTATCTCCGGTAGCCATATATCCTGTACCGTCTGCAATCAGTTTAATCGCTTCCTTCTGTCCGTCAGCCGCTGCCGCCAGTCTGATCTTATCTGTTAAGCCGGAGTTTTCAATCGCGGTCATAGCGCCTAATAACATGTTGTCATTTTCCCCTAATACCAGGTTGATATCCTTGTTCGCTACCAGTAAATCCTCCATTGCTGGAAGTCCTTCATCTGCTGTCCAGTTTCCCCAGCCCTGCCCATTGATCTTAAAATCAGCATCTGTATTTTCAGCTTTCCCTTTATCCATGAGTTCCTGTTCCATTGTTTTAGCGGCTGCCCATGCTTCCTCTTCCGTACAGCCTGTTCGCTGTTCAATAATACCGCACATGAGTCCCGTACGTCTTTCCTGAGATACTACGGCTCCTTTTACGCCGGACAGGAGCACCGATACAATAGGATCTTTCCCGAACTGCTCACCTACGTAAAGGCCCACTGCCCTGCCGTTTCTCAGGTTATCGGAACAAACCGTTGTAATATTATCGGCTGAGGTATCACAGGCATTATCTACATTGATAACCGGTATACCTGCTGCAGTTGCATTTGCAATCGCCGGGAGACAAGCTTCGGAATCCACACAGTTCATAATGATACAATCATAATTCTGGGAAACGAAGGTCTCCATATTTTCCATTTCCTTGGAAATATCTTCGGAAGCATCCAGACTGGCATAGGACCATCCCCGTGATTCAACTTCTTCTTTCAGAGCAGCATCCAAAGCGACAAAATACGGATTATTCAAAGTCTTATTTACATAACCGACTTTAAAACTTTTACCGGAAGCATCCGCTTTTTTTGCTGCTTCTGTGACTGCTTCTGATGCAGTTTCTTTCGCTGCTTCTGTCACATCCCCTTTTGTTTCCTCTGCCTTTGTCTCAGCAGCCTTAGTCTCTGCAGCTTTTGTCTCAGCCTGTGCCTCTGTCTTAGCAGCAGTGTCTCCATCCGTACTTTTGGCTCCGCCTCCACATGCAGTCAGCATGGAAACTGTCATAGCCGCCGTTAATAAAATCCCCAACATCTTTTTGTACCTTCTCATTTTATTCCTCCTTAGAATGTGAATATTTGTGGTACCTGTTACCGGAGTGTGTCATAAAATTATTTTCTGCAGGATCAGTCTTTTGCTTTTATAGCGATGCCTGAACCTGCACCATACTCCCGGAAACAGCGTGCCATGTATTAGATTAATTTAGCACCATGCTAAAAAAACTAATCTTGTTCCATCTCATGCATCATTTCTTTTAAACACTTATACAGCTTCAGATATTTCTGAAATGGTTTCTGATACAAGCTGTGCTTTTCTATATCGGGTTCCACCACAATTTCAGGTACTACCATTCGGTCTGCCGCAGCCTGGAAGCTTTCATAATGCCTTCCTTTGGATGCCGCAGCCACACAGCAGCCAAGTACGCCTGCCTGGCTGTTACGGTTAATAATGATTTTTTTGCCCGTAACATCCGAGATCATCTGTATCCATCCCCGATCCCTAGTAACGCCCCCGCAGACCGTCAGCGAATCCACTTCATACCCCTGGGTTTCATAATTCTGTATAATATTGTGGGTACCAAAAGAAACGGATTCCAATACTGCATGATAAATATGTTTCCATGTGTGTTTTACATTTAATCCATAAATAACCCCCTTAGCCATTGCATCCTTATACGGCGTCCGGTTTCCCTGAAAGAAGTCCAGAACCGTTATTCCATCCGATCCGGGTTCGATTTCCTCTGCTGCTCTCAATAGCCTGGCATAGGGATTCCCGTCTTCTTCCCCAATATGAAAGTTCTTCCGAAACCAGTTTACCAGTCCGGCTGCTGATATCTGTCCGCCTTCCAGCAGCCAGAGGCCGTCCACCAGCGCGCTGTCATAGGGTCCCCAAATCCCTTTTAAATCCGGCTTTTCTTCTGACATACACAGATGTACAAAACTGGTCCCCATCACAATTCCCAGTTTATGAGGCTTTATTACATTCAGTCCAAACATCGCCATATGGGCATCAATTCCGCCCTGCACCACTTCTAAATCGGGATGAAAGCCAAATCGTTCTGCCAGATCCGGCCTTAGCTTTCCAATCGCTTCACCGATTTTATCCACCTTTGTTACGATTTTTTCCTGATAATCCTCAAAGCCTATCCTTTTAAAATACTCTTTTTGATAACCGCCTTTTGATTCTATGTAATTCCATTTACAGGTTGTATTGCATATGGAACTGGATAATCTTCCGCTTAACATATAATTAATCCAGTCCAGCTGTTCTACCAGACGAAAACACTTATCATAAATATCCCGGCGGTGTCTTTTGATCCATAGTGCTTTTGGTATCATCCATTCAAAGGAGGTCTCCTGACCACAGTAGTCCAGAACCGGATCATGTGTCTCATTGATCTCATTCATTTCCTCCCGGGATCTGGCATCCATCCACATCATGGCATCCATAAGGGGTTTTCCCTGTTCATCGATCGCCAAAACGGTAGAAGATGTGGCACAGACACAGCATGCTTTCACCGATTTCTTCTGCTCATCTGTCATTTCTCCGGAACACATTTCAAGCACTTCCAGGATGCTCTCCCACCAGTCCATCGGGTTTTGTTCTGCCCAGCCGACTTTAGGAAAGTAAGTTTCCCACTTTTTTTCATGGCTGGTCAGCATTTCGCCATCTTCATCAGCAATTCCAATCCGTACTCCCTGAGTCCCCGTATCAATTCCAATAAAATACGATTTCATTCCATCGTCCTTTCAAACATATTTTAGGAACATATGTAACTATATGATTATCATTTGTATACATGGATAATACTATAAGTTTTGTGCATTGTCAATATAAATTGTAAATATTTTTCTAATTTCAGGGCATTTTGTCGATTTTCATAATTTTCATGCTGAAAATTCAGTAAATATTTTATAAGTTCTTGAGCGTGTTTTAAAATTGCTTTCTGGCAGCTGTGCGTCACACTTTGTGGGAGAGTTAGCAAAAACAGAGACATTCTGCGTGGTTGCAAGATTAATGATATTTTCCCAAACAGGAAGACTACTATCTTCATTGACTTTCCTAATAAATTATGCTATTTTAGTTTTATTGACATATGTTTATCTTTTATTATCATTTGTTCATATCATGTGATGAAATGTATTGGAGGGAAGCTTAGATGAATTATCGAGAATTATACCAGCCGGCGCATACGCTGATTGGGAAAGGCTGCATTTATGAAATACCACGGCACATAGACCTAATATCGGGTAAAAAAGCATTTATCGTCACCGACAGACCCCTTGTGGAAATCGGTACTGTAAAGAAGGTTACGAATGTACTGGATGGTGCCGGCAAAAACTATGCCATTTATGACGGCGTAAAACCAAATCCTACTGTCTCTATTGTAAATGAGGCAAAATCTCTTTTTGACAGAGAACATTGTGACTATATCATCGGAATTGGGGGCGGATCTTCTCTGGATGTTTCCAAGGCTGTCAGTATCCTTGCAAAAAATGGCGGAGATATCACCGATTACAATGGATTGAACAAATCAAAAAACCCCGGAGTACCTCTGATCGCCATCAATACTACTGCCGGCACCGGATCTGAAGTGACAAGGGCTTATGTTGTAACGGATGAAGTTCTGAAAGTAAAGATGCTGATGGTGGATGCTAACTGTCTCTCCTATCTGGCGATTAATGATCCCATGCTGATGTTAGATATGCCGGCCTTTTTGACTGCATCTACCGGCATGGATGCTCTGACACATGCGATTGAAGCTTTTGTTGCCAAATCTCATTTTCCCTTTACTGACGGCATCGCTCTGGAGGCTATCCGTTTGATTGGCAGGTCGCTGGCAAAAGCTGTCTTGGAAGGCAGAAATATCGAAGCCCGCACTGACATGTGCTGGGCAGAATATATGGCTGGTCTGGCATTTTCCAACTCAGGTCTTGGGATGGTACATGCTATGGCTCACCAGCTGGGGGGGTATTACAACACTCCTCATGGAGTCGCAAATGCAATTCTGCTGCCCTATGTTATGAAATTCAATGCATCGGCATGCAAAGACCGCTATTCCCAGGTTGCCCAGGCGCTTGGCATTGACACATCCCGCATGACGGCAGACCAGGGGGCCTTGGCTGCTATCAGCTACATACGGGAACTGTCGACGCGGATTGGCATTCCCAAGCTAAATACTACTTCTTTTCGCCCATCCGATGTAGTGACCTTGTCACTGCATGCACTGGAGGATACGGGCATGCCGGAAAATCCCAGGGAGGCTGCGCTGGTGGATGTGCAGAAGGTTTATATGGAAGCTTATTATGACGGCGCTCACTGATTGACCTTGTTATTTCTACATACTAAAAAACCGGCTGGAGCAGCCGGTTTTCCTTTTTTCTTTTTCTTATAATATTTCATTATTTCGCATCCATTATATTATGACATTTTATCATCTCCAATAAACAACATTCCGATAAAACGATAAAACTTGCATTTACACACTATATCTACGAATAACCATAGGTAACATTCTATCGCAGAATGGTTCGAATCCCCCTGTTACGAATATCCTATATGTATTTTTTGATTATTTGAGCAATGCTGTACTATGTCTTACTGCCAGCCGGTAGCTTCAGGCTTATTTCTTTCATTAAACAGGTTACTTTTATCACCCCTTTTACATTATCATTTTAAGGGCAGCACTTATCACCACTTTAATACTGTACACTCAACTTGGATGGGATCCCGTGTACAGTATTTTTTATTATTTTAATAAATACGCCAATATATAGCCTTCTAATTTTCCATATTTTGGCAATTATCTTCTTATTTCTTATCTTTTCCCGTTTTTTCTTGATATTTCTATATTTTTCTGTTATATATATTATATAACCTTCTAATTTTCCAGAATAGGCAAATAAATCCGCATTACTATAAAATAGTTCGAACTCTTTTTCCGAACCACCACGAAAAGAGAAAGTAATGGAGTGAAGTCTAATGAAGCTAACCCTGGAATACGATTTATTAAAAAAAGTTATGCATAATTTTTATACTGTAACCAATATCCGTTCGTCCGTATATGACGGGAATTACGTTAAGATTATGGCTTATCCTGAACAGCATAGTAAATTTTGTGAGTTCATGCACAACAATCCCACTACCAGACAAAATTGTATCAAAAGCAATGTGACCGCATTTAAAGAATGTAAAAAAAACGAAAGTCTGGTCATTTATACTTGCCATGCAGGTTTAACAGAAGTTGTTGCACCTCTGAAAGACAACCATGTCATTATCGGTTATATCGTCTTTGGACAGATCACAACAATTGAAGATACCGCACTTCATATGCAAACACTAAAAACCCTTTGCCAGCAATACGGTTTATACTCTCTTGACTGCACTGAGTTGATTACAGATATCCAATATCATTCCGAAGAAAAGATACAGGCTCTTGCTCAATTACTGGAAGCCTGTACTTACTATGTTATGTATAAAGGCATTATCCGCCTTAACCGGAATGGTTTTTTAACAAAGCTGGATCATTATATCGACCAGCATATTGCAGATAAGATTACGATCCACGATCTTTGCATAGAGTTTATGATGAGCCGTACAAAACTTTATGATGTAATCAACGATTCCCTGAATACCAGCATTGGCCGGTACATCACGGTAAAACGCATTGAACATGCAAAAAAGCTGCTGGTAGAAACAGATTCCACGATCACAGAAATAGCTGAACTGACCGGATTTACGGAATACAACTATTTCTGCTCTGTATTTAAAAAAGAAGTAGGTATAACTGCCAATCAATACCGTTTTGATAATCTAACTCCAACAATTAACACAGACAGGCCGATGCAATAGCTTTTCAAACACTCTCTAAAAAAGCGTCATAGAATAATATCTATCACGCTTTTTTTACCAAATATAAAACAACACCTTGTCATTTCTGTTTAACTATTTTTAAGGTACCAGCATAACCTTTAATGCATCTGGATTTTTCTCCGCCGTTTCAAACGCCTCCTTCCAATCCTCCAACCGATAGGTATGTGTCATCAAGCCTTCTGTATGTATGCTTCCATTCATAATTCCATGTATAACCGGACGATAGCAGTATGGTGCAAGATGCGCTCCATAGATATCGATTTCTTTTCCATCTCCAATATCATTCCAGTCAACTGTTATTTCTTCAGGAAAGACACCAAATTGAACATATCTTCCCTGAAACCGAATTGCTCCCATTCCCTGCTTTACACTTTTTTCACTTCCGGAAGCTTCGATATAGACATCGCATCCATACCCCTCTGTCAGTTTCTTTATTTCTTCCACCACATCCATATCCATCGGATTCATAACAAGGTCCGCACCGTATTGTTTTGCCAGTTCTAATCGTTTTCTCCTTAAATCCAAACCGATAATCATTTTTGGTTCCAGTTTTCTGGCTGCACTGACCATTCCAAGACCGATCGCTCCTAACCCTCCAATGACAACAATATCACTATGTCCGATCTTTGCTCTGTCCACTGCATGCATGGCGCATGCTAACGGCTCAATTAGCGTCGCCTCCCAGGCACTCATTCCTTCCGGAATTATATGATGTATCCCGCTGTGGTGAAATTTCATATATTCAGCAAATCCTCCCGGAGTTTCCTGTTTAAAACCATAGATGTAATGGCGATGACACATAGAATAATTACCCTCTCTGCAAAAACGGCATTCGCCGCAGGGCACGATCTGCTCTGATACCATTCTATCTCCTAATTTAATACCATTTACTTTACTGCCAAATTCCACTACTCTTCCTACAAACTCATGTCCACCGGTAATAGGTGCCTCAATGTATCTGTTTTCCGGCGTTGTCCCCCAGACACGGATACCTCCGTGAAGCGTTTTCACATCACCTGCACAGATGCCGCATGCTTCTACCTTTATTAGAATTTCATCTTCCCGGATATCCGGAATTGGTATTTCCTCAATCCGAAAATCATTTGGTGCATACATTCTGAGTGCTTTCATCTTACCTTCCATTTATATCTCCTCCTGTCTTTTCAAACATGCTCGATTCCGGAAAAATCAACCCAGCTTTTCATATACGACGGATTTTTAGAATCATTCATTGTATCCAACAAGGTATCCAGAGTACATCTATGAGTAAATAATCGCTCCAAATGCATTTCTTTATATTTAAAAAGTGCCTGATAAGCTTTATTAAATGCGCTGGGTGTATTAATACTCATCCCCACATAAGTGGCATGCTTACAGCACAAATCTCTTGCGGGATCAAAGTCTATAGGTGCCGCTTCCGCAATATTACCTGTCTCTACTAAAGTACCAACCTGCTTCATCAACTCAATGCCATCCCGAAATGCCATAGGGCTGCCCACACACTGAAATACCACATCGGCACCTCTGCCATCTGTAAAGGAATCCACAATTTCTTTTCGCTCTTCCAAAGAAAGCTTATGATAATTCATCACACAATCTGCACCGGACACTTCTTTTGCTATGGCAAGTCTTTCGTCTCTTCCCCCTGCAATAATTAAATTCTTTATCCCCAGGGCTTTAGCGCACGCCCCAGTCAATGCACCTATCTGCCCGTCTCCAATCACCAAAACCGTAGAATTAAAATTAAGGCTGTCTTCAAATACCCCCGGTGCACGCTGTGCCAATTCTACCGTCCGCATGGCTACCGCCATTGGGTCAAGCAGTGATGCAATGTGATTAGGCATTTCCGCCGGTACCTGCCATACAAAAGTTCCAGGAAATACATACATATATTCTGAAAATCCACCTTTGATATAAGGTTCTGTTTCCATAGAAGAAGAAATTACCGGTCTTCCCCCCAATCCCAGGCATTCATAAGGTAATCCATACACAAAAGAATTATCACATACTCCGCAGGCCCCCACCCCGTAAGTAAGACAGTTTACGCAATGCCCACAGGTTATCCATGGATAGATATTAATTCTGTCTCCCACATGCAATTTTCCAGTAAAACACTTAATCGCCTGATTTGCATGTACTCCCATTTCAACAATCGTTCCGCATACTTCATGTCCAAGTATCGTAGGGACTGAAGGATCATTACGGTAAACATGTAAATCCGTACCACATACACTTGCTGCCTCTACTTTAATAATCATACCGTCATCACCGCATTCAGGCATTTTTACATCCATTACCCGGATATCATTTGCTTTTACCCAAACTGCCGCTCTACAAGTCTCACCCATATTCAAGTCCTCCTCTATTTTGCCTGATCTCTTTTCTTCTGTATATTGTCAAATGCCACTGCAATAAACAGGACAATTCCCTTTACCACCCATTGCCAATATTCATCCAGATTCAAAAGAACCATACCATTACTTAAAATCCCCATTATTAAGACACCGGCAATTACATTTGTAATTCTGCCTTCTCCGCCTGCAACACTGACTCCCCCTAAAACAGCACCGGTAATAACATCCATCTCAAATCCCGTGCCTACGGCAGGCTGTCCGGAATTAATTCTGGACAGCATAATAATACCAGAGAGAGATGCAAAAAAACCACTGAAAGAATATATCTGCATCTTCCGCTTTGCAACATTTATCCCTGAAAGGCGGGCAACTTCTTCATTTCCGCCTATGGCATAGACATGTCGTCCAAAACAGGTTTTTTCCAGCATCCAATATCCAAAAATAAATACCAGAACCATAATGACAAGTGGTGTTGGAATAATCCATATATATCCCTGGCCAAATATCCGGAAGGAATCATCCAACCCATAAATCGGTATACCACCGGTCAGAATATATGCAATCCCCTTTGCAATTGTCTGCATGGCAAGCGTGGCTATCAAAGCCGGCACCCCGAATCTTGTAACCATAAAACCTACAAACAAACCCAGAGCGGTACCAATCCCCAGCGTAATCAGAATTGCCAGTATCATATGCAGACCTGATTCTACCATCAATTTTGAACAAATAACCCCGGTTAATGCAATCATTGCCCCCACGGAAATATCTATTCCTCCTGTAAGCAGAACCATTGTCATTCCAACTGCACAGATTCCGATCATAGAAACCTGCCTTCCGATATTCAGTATATTTTTGCCTGTCATAAAGGAGTCTGTCGTAAACGTAAATACCAGAATCAAAAGCAGTAATATAATATAAACGCCATATTTACTTAACGAAATCTTTTTCTTCATCCTGTTCCACCTCGCCTGTTTTTCCACCGGAAGCCAATTCCA
Organism: Robinsoniella sp.; assembly: GCF_034124845.1. NCBI lineage: Bacteria > Bacillati > Bacillota > Clostridia > Lachnospirales > Lachnospiraceae > Robinsoniella > Robinsoniella sp. The sequence continues at coordinate 14,919 of NZ_JAWYAJ010000487.1, read as the reverse complement.
ATATATTTTGCTGGGTTGCCAATTCATCACTTACTTCACCTTTAATTCTTCCTTCATACATAGCAAGAATTCTGTCACTCATACCAATCAGTTCCGGCATCTCAGAAGAAATCATTATAATGGATTTCCCACTTTCCGCCAGTTGGTTCATCAGCACATATATCTCCTGCTTTGCACCAACGTCAATCCCTCTGGTAGGTTCATCCAGTATGATGATATCCGTATCCATAGTAAGCCACTTTGCCAGTGCAACTTTTTGTTGGTTTCCACCGCTTAGATTTTTAACCTTTTGTTCCATTGTGGGTGTTTTTATCGACAAGGCAGCTATATATTGTTTCGATATTCCTTCATCTCTTTTTTTGTCTATCGTCATTAATCTGCAGATATCCTTCAACTTAATCAGTGAAATATTTTCTCTCACAGACATGGTCAGAGAAACCCCCTGTCCTTTTCTGTCTTCCGGAATTAAACCGATACCATTTTTTATCGCATCCTCAGGTTTCTTTATTTCCGTTTTTCTTCCATGAATATAGATTTCTCCTGTTATCTTTTTATCTGCTCCAAATATTGCACGCATAACTTCTGTCCGCCCAGCCCCAACAAGCCCGGCAAACCCCAGTATCTCCCCTTTTCTCAGCACAAATGAAATATCTTTTAATTTTTTTGATGCAGACAGATTTTCGACTCTTAATACTTCTTCCCCTAATTCAACAGATCGTTTTGGAAAATCCTCTCCAAGTTCTCTGCCAACCATCAGCCCTACCAATTCCTTTCGATTTGTCTCTGAAGTTTCTACTGTTTTTACATATTCACCATCTCTCATTATCGTAATTCGGTCTGCTACTTCAAATAATTCTTCCAGGCGATGAGAGATATAGATGATGGTAACTCCCTGTTTCTTTAAATCTGCTATTAAATCAAATAAAATAGATACCTCCCTGTTAGTTAACGGAGCAGTAGGTTCATCCATACATAATATCTTTGCCTTTTCCAAAACGGCCTTCGCTATCTCTACCAATTGTTTATACGCATTTGACAAATCACAGATTCTTGCACTGGGATCTATATCTATTTTCAGCCGATCAAAAACTTCTTTTGTTCTTTTTACCATCTCTTTTTTATCGGTGTTTGGTCCTTTTTTGATTTCTTTTCCCAAAAAAAGATTTTCATATACTTTTAAATAAGGAACCAGATTAAACTCCTGATAGATAATTCCAACTCCGTGTTCTTTCGCAGTGTGCGGTGTCAAATGATAAATCTGTTTTCCATTAATAAAATATTCACCGGAATCCATCTGCTGCGCACCTGCAATAATTTTACACAATGTAGATTTACCAGCTCCATTTTCTCCTAATAAAGCATGTACTTCCCCTTCGTATAAATCTATGGATACATTTGACAATGCTTTTACACCGGGATAGGATTTACATATATTAACCATTTTTAAGCTGACTTTTTTTGACATATCTTTACCACCTGTTCTGTTTTACCAGCGCGTGTTTGAAAAATCCTTTCTGGCTGCTTGATTTTTCAAACACACTCTGATTCATAACTGAGTAATCTGTTGCAGGATACAGCGCACAATTGCACCCTGCATCAAATATCCGCTTAGTATTTTATTGCAAATATAGTTAATTATTTTGCACCATACGCCTCAAAAGTCTATTTAACCTCTTTAAACGCATCCAGATATTCCTGTGCATTGTCTTTATTGATCGCTTTTACTTCCACCATTGTTTCTTTTGGTACCTCTTCCCCATTGCACAGCTTCTTTGCATAATCGATCATCATAACACCGGTAGGAACAGGTCCGATATCCACCGAAGCTCTGTAGATTGTGCCTGCTGCAATTTTTTCTACTCCTGCCTCTGTCCCATCCACACCGCCTATAAAGAATTGATCTCCTATGTTTGCAGCTGAACATGCCTCATATGCACCCAAAGCCCCGCTGTCATTGATACCCACAATTGCTTTTACATCCGGATAAGCCTGCAGGATTGTTTCTGCTGCTTCCATTCCCATGTCCGGCAGCCAAGCCGCTACTGTCGTAACCAGCTTTGCATTTGGTGCATACTCTGCTATACCTGCCTGTATTCCTTTTTCTCTGTTTATGATCTGCGGCAATGTAGGCTGATTAAGAATAGCATACTGTACTTCTTCATCACCAAATGTCTCCTTCATCCATTTTCCGCATTCAGATCCGATTGTAGTACCCATATCTGTTTCATCAATGGATATAAAAGCGCTTGCCGCATCTACCTTCGTAGTATGAGTGATAACAGGTATACCAGACTTTTCTGCTTCTTCTATTGTTGTTTTCAATGATTCACCGTCTACCGGAACAACTATAATTGCCTTACATCCCTGGGAGATAAAGTTCTCTAATGCTGTTACCTGCTTTTGGGAATCAGATTGTCCATCCGTAACAACCAATTCCACATTATTTTCTTCTGCGGCGCTTTTTGCAGAGCTTGCCATCTGGGCAAAGAATGGATTCGAAAGATCCATAGGACAAAATCCCACTTTCAGCTTTTCACCAGTATCGGAAGCAGTTTTTGCTGTCTCTGTTTCTGTCGCTTCCTCAGCTGCTTTGGCTACTGTTTCTTTTATTTCATCTGATGCTTTTTCCGTTTCTTTTGCTGCATCCGTATCCGCCGCTTCGCTGGTCTTTGCGGCCTCCGTCGCCTTTGCTTCATCCCCCATAGAACATCCGCTGAGTAATGTTAAAACCACTACCATCCCTAAAACCATACTAATCATTTTCTTCTTCATTCGTAATCCTCCAATCATCCTTTGTTTAGGGCTTGCTTGGAAATTGCTTTCTGACAACTGTGCGATCCAGTTTGTGGGAGATTTGTTCCGAATGAAGGGCGACAAGCGAACTATGTAACCTGAATTCGGGGCAAATATACCGCAAAGTGTAGCGTGCAGATGGCGGAGAATTTCCAAACCGCCCTTGACTTTCTTCTACCAATAATTTGCTGTTAATTCTCTTTCTGCCTTCTCCTTTCCACGAAGATTGATATTTCCTTTATGTACCGCCATATTATCATTTATAAGTGTATTTTTCAATACTTCTTTGTGCATTATGTATATTTTTAAACAAATATGTCTTATTTTATATGCACATTATCCATTTTTATATATAATAGTACATATTTTTAAACTTCAGTTTATAAAAGCAAAAAACTGCCATATACCAACATACGTCCGTATACAGCAGTTTCCATTTACTTTCTCCTACAACTCTACCAGTCTCCACAAAGCCTTCTTATAAATTTCCTTTGCCTTCTCAAGATCTTCAAGCAGAATATACTCATCCTTCTGATGCTCCGTACACTCCCTGCCCGGGAACAGCGGTCCGAAGGCTACGATTCCTTCCATCGCTCTGGCATAGGTGCCGCCACCCATTGTCATTGCAGGCGTATCATCTCCTGTTTCCTCATGGTAAACCTCCATGAGTGCACGGATTACCGGTGTATTCTTATCCAGATAAACCGGAGCCATGCTTTCACAAACCGAAACCTTTACCCCATATGGTTCTGCCTGCTGCTTAATCCTTAAGATAACTTCCTCTTCCTTACAGGTAACAGGATAGCGGATATCAACGGACAATTCCACGCTGCTTTCCTGGATCCGGATCATGCCTGCATTAAAAGAGATTTTACCGCTTGCTTCATCAGAAAGTTCGCAGTTGATCTGTTCTCCATGAAGCGCATATCCGATTTTATCCATATAGAATTCGGCAAACGGACACTTAAAATGCCTTTCTTCCATTTCCTTAATTAATAAATCCATCAGATTGGATATAGCATTTTCGCCTCCTTCCGGCGTGCTGCCATGTGCCGCTTTTCCATTTGCCTGAAATTGCAGCTTTTCACCCTCTGCTCCAAGCACCGTACAGGATGCCTGATCCGCTACTACATTTGGTGCATTTCCGCCTGACACCAAAAGGAACCCGGATTTCTGCTGATCCATGGAAAGGGTAATCTGTAGAATACCCTTTTCTCCATAAATAACCGGAAAGTCAGCATCCGGTGTAAATCCATAAGAAGGAAGCTCTTCATGCTGTTTATAATATTCCATATCCGTCCAGTCACCGGTTTCTTCTGACTGTCCAAAGATGATACGGATTCTTTTTTTCAGAGGTATGCCCATATCCAATAATTCCTTCATAGCAAAAATACTTGCGATTGCCGGACCTTTATCATCCACCGCTCCCCTGCCATAAAGTCTGCCGTCATGGATTTCCCCTGCGAATGGCGGATAAGTCCAGCCATTTCCAGCCGGAACCACATCCAGATGACACAAGATGCCGATCATCTCATCGCCGCTGCCGATTTCTGCATATCCTGCCTGATTCTCACAGTTTTTTGTACGAAAACCAAAGTCCCTGCACAGATTCAGCACATACTCCAGTGCCTTCGCCGTTTCGGCTCCATAAGGAGCGTGATCATCACCTTTTTCCGATACACTGGGAATCGCAATCAACTCCTGTAATTTTTCAATCATATGCTTTCCTCTTTTCTATTTCTCGGTAAATGGTACGTAATCCACATCAAATCCAAAGCTTCGTGGACCAAATACTTCCAAACCTCTTTTGGTTGTCCAGATTTCAGGTGCCGGCAGAACGAAGATCGTCAGTTCCTGACCAACCTGATAATTGGGATTGGTAATGGGGTTTCCTTTCTTATCTACAACGCAGATCAGATCCGGCACCGTGATATCCATTTTCCCATTGTGGTAAGAGAGAATATGTTCATTTTTAAACCATACTTTATATGTTTCTCCTGCATATTCATCCGTTCCATCCAGGGAAACTTCGCCCACGTTAAATCCGCCGGTCTGCTCCCAGGGGAATTCCGTTACCTTACCTCTGAACAAAATTTTTCCGCCTGCTGCAGCTGTAATTTTCTCCGCTGCATCTTCCTGATTATCACGTGCTTCTCTCAGCGCTTGTCCAATTTTCAAAGCATATGTAATGGCGTTTGGTATGGTTGCACCTTTTAACTTATCACCGGTAATCGGATGGTCTGCTACTCCGATTTTATTTCCGCTGGCTACTGCCACAGCCCTCACGATGTCTTCAGAGCGAAGATCGTCCACCACATCCTTTAACACCATAGTATCTCCAAACTGGGTAGCCAGCGCCATGGGTGCAATGGGAATATCTTTTACATAATAGGTGCTGTGCTGAAGTTCCGGAACAGAACGTCCTGCCGGATCCGCATCCACAATCGGCAAGCCCAGCTGGCATGCAACATGAAGTGCATAAGCTGTATTGGCTCCGCCTAACTCGGTAGAAGATACCGCATAAAACTTCTTGTTATAATAGCTTTCCAGTGTACGGAATGCCAGAAGGGATTCCGGATATCCAAGCTGCGGAAGTCTCTTGTATTTATCTTCTATTTCCTCTCCTAATGCAGACGGCGCACCGCACATATAAGGAGTTGCCACATAAGCATCATCCGGTATTTCATCTAAATCTACCATGCGAAGTTCTTTTCCTTCATCGAAATCCTGCTGCATAACATCCAGTCCTAATTCCAGATCCCCACCTCCGCCGGTTCCCAAAATCGTGCAGCCATATAAAATATCAATTATTTCCAGTTTAGATAATGTTCTCATTGATTGTTCCTCCTATTTTTTCCTCATTTACAGCTTGTGTATTTTTATTTCTGGACTGGGATGGTATGAATCTCTCAATAATCAGAAAGATAACCAGTGCAAATAAAATCCCGGAATATTCGATTCCAATTAACGCTGCTCCCCCCACACCCAGAATTGTAGCTATAATACCCGTCCAGTTATATCCTTCCTGTGGATGCCAGTTTTCCTTTTTTCCCTTGCCTACGAACCAGTAATCCGCAATCATAACTCCGCCTATTGCAGAAAATACATAGGATAACAGGCTCAAAAACTGTTCGATATGCCCCAGAATTCCAAGAACCGATAATAAAATTCCTACAATACCCGCGGCAAAAGTAGCTTCTCTTCTCCGGTTGTCCGGGAGATTAAAGGTCATAATCACATTCAATCCGCCGCAGTATGCATTTAAGGAATTGGTTGTCCAGGTTGCCAATACCAGAATAATGATTCCAAGGAACGGAATTCCTACCGCTACCAGTACCATGCTGATATCATATACTCCGGTGATCTTCGTCATTAAAATCCCAAGTACCAATGTAAAAAGTCCTGCCGGCATAATCCCCCAGAAAGACGACTTAATCGTATCTTTCCTGTTTCTCTGAAATCTGGTAATATCCGCAGCGGTGATTGCCCCCACAGCCGAAAAACTAAAAGAAAGTCCTATTCCCTGCATGATACTCATACTTTCTTCTACTTCGGTTCCAAGTCCTGCAGTTCCATAACTGCGAAGAGCCAATACCGTTCCCAGCACCATAATAAATACCATCAGTGGAACCGACAGAGAATCCAGCTTATTCAGCGCATTCATGCCAAATACAGCAGTAGCCAGCATTATCAGCCCCCAGATCACAGAAGATACGCTGACCGGAATCGTAAATCCAAACCCTTCCCGGATAATATTGGTAAATGCTTCTCCGCAGACACTGGTCTGAAGACCAAACCAGCCCATTAAAGAAATTCCAAACAGCGAGCTTACAATCAGCCTGACACCTTTTCTTCCAAATGTTGACTGGCAGATTGCACAGGTGGGTATTCCAAGATCCGCTCCCTGCATCCCCAGCACAAAGGTCAGTACAAGCGTCAGTAAATATCCCAGAATACCTGCAATAGCCGCATGCCAGAATGACATTGATTGGGCAAGCATAGCCCCTAACAGCAGAGATGGTACACAGATAAACATACCCGCCTGAACAAAGGTTACGGATATCCAGCTCTTCCGGTTTTCAGCTGAGACCGGTTCCAGTGCAAAAGCTTCAATTTGATTACTATTCTTATTCTCCACGATAATCCTCCTATATATTTTTTCATTTGTATTATTATAATATTTTAAGTATAAAAAGTCATTCATACCAAACACAAACAACAGCATCTAATTTTGTTTCCCTGCACAAAAGACTTTACACTCCCTCTTCAAACAGGGTATAATAATATTACATGAATTCTTAAGATATGACAAATGATATCAAAAAACAAACCTGAAAGGAGCATTTTTCATGAGTCTTACGGTTGCTGACTGTCTAAAATTACCGTCTTTACGGGAAAGTTCTGTTGTTTCAGGGCACAAAGGGCTGAATAAAATAGTGAACTCTATATCGGTGTTGGAGCTGGTTGACAGTGATATGTTATCCAACAGACAGCTCTTCACTCCCAATGAACTTTTATTAACGGCATTTACTTCCATCAAAGATGACGTAAACGCCCAATGCCACACGATTGAGATGCTCTATGAATCCGGAGATGTGGGTATCGTCCTTTACTATGTGGGACATTTTCTTCCGGAAATAAACGAAAAGCTCATTGCAAAATCCAATGAACTCTCTCTGCCTCTGATTGCTATGCCCTATAACAGGATGGATCTGGGTTATAATGATGTGATCTCAGATGTTATGGAAGCCGTGTTTTTAAACCACCAAAAGGAATCCCGTTATGTGAACCAGATGCTGGAACGTATATCACAGCTTCCAAAACATCAGCGTACCCTGGGAAATGTCATTCAGATGATGAGTATTCACCTAAAATCCAGCCTCCTGCTCACCGATACTTCCTCACGGTGCATCTGTTTTGTAAAATGGCCCGTAACCAGTCCAATAGATGCAGAAGCGCTTCTCTCCCCTTTTCAGGCTTCGGATCATTCCAGGGATACGGAAGATGCTATCTTATTGCTGTCGCTTCCGGGAGAATCGAAAATGAAGGCTTACTGTATTCCATTTACCGATGTCCCCTACCGTCATTTACGTCTGCTGGCTTTGGATACCATGGGTACGCTGAGCAAAAACAGTCTGTTCCAGGCAGTAGAATTACTTCAGCTATTCTCCAGCATCTGGAAATGCAATATCGATTCCATGCAGTTGGATGCCCTGATTCCTGCCATTCTGGGGGACAGCCCGGATCGTGTGTATAATATAGCCCAGGCTTTTCACCTGGATATCGCATCCATTAACACCATGCTCCTGGTAAACTTAAAAGATGAGACACAGTCACTGGTTCAGAACCAGCACCGGCTGGAACATCTGGCTAAAATCGCAAGAAATGAACTGCGCATTTTAGAGCGCCCGGCAATAGCAGATGTGTACAATAAACTTCTGGTTATATTTCTCTCTTATTCAACTGTCTCTAAAAACGACCTGAATATTCGCCATACTTTAATGGAGTCCATATTTGAAGTCGAACCGGAAGCTTCCTTTACCATCTTTACCAATCTTGAGGACACCTTACATGTGCAGAAAATGTTCTTATTATATACAGAGTATTACAAGTATTCCACACAGATCTACCCGCTTCGAAAACTATTCACCACCTATGAACTGATTTTCGCCCGGGAGTGCCGTAAGCTGCAAATGGAATCCAGAAAAAGAACAGAAGAAAATATTCTTGAATGTCTGAACCCGCTCTTCAAAGAAAGTGATGGCACTGACCTGCTTCAAACCCTGGCTGTCTATTGGCTGGATGCCGACAGCGACACAAAAAAAACCGGCGAACTCATGTTTCTTCATCGAAACACGATTCAATACCGGTTGAATAAGATTAAGAAAATTTTGAATTATGATATTACAAGCATGCCGGAGGCTTATATGGTCTATCGGGCAATTGGGATTTATCGCATGATGGGTTTATCATCATAAGTAAATTCATTTGATTGCCCGGCGTTTTCCACCGAAATGGTCAGCGCAGCATGCTATTCTCCGTGTTTGGGATCATTTCCTGTAAGTGTGACGTACAGCATATATGAAACAATTTCAAACTCGCTTCATGATACCCCGGTCTATTTCATATACTTCATCGCATAACACATTGATATCCTCTTTGTTATGGCTTGCAAGCAGAATCGTTTTGCCACTAGCCTTCAGTTCCAGAAATAACTCTCTCATTTCAAGGACCCCCTGGTTGTCCAGTCCGTTCATGGGTTCATCCAGGATTAAGATTTCCTTGTCCTCCATGATCGCCTGAGCTATGGCCAGCCGTTGCCGCATCCCCATGGAATAATTTCCAACCTTTTTTTTCGATAGGGCATCCAAGCCTACCTTGTTAAGAATATGAACAAGGTGGTCTTTGTTCTTTTTGTTGTTAATCATGTAGAGGTATTCCAAATTTTTATACCCATTTTCATTTTTTAGAAAAGCAGGTTCTTCGATAATAATTCCGCTATTGGTTAAAAGATCAAGGTCCTGTCCCATCTTTTTGCCTTCAACTCGTATCTCCCCTTCATCCAGTTTCAAAAATCCGCATATGCATTTGAATAAAACCGTTTTACCTGATCCGTTCCTTCCAATGATGCCATAGATTTTACCCGATCCGCACTCCAATGAAATATTTTGTAGAACTTTTTGATTTTTGAAGCTTTTTGATGCATCCACAATTTTAATAATGCTTTCTGTTAACATTCATTTCAACTCCTTATTTATTCTTCCTTGTTCCATTTTAACTCAATGTACTTAAATCTGATTAGTATGAGAACCGACATTAGTATAATCAAAATGCAAAGTGCCGGTATGCTGTAATGCAATGGAGGGATAGTCCCATACCCAAATCGAGTCTCCCCAATTCTTGTAATCTGCATCCATGCCAGGGGCAAAAAATAGTATAACCGTTCCTGAATTTTCGGAAGAAAGTTTTCAACTATCACAACCCCAGTTAACAGAACCATAGTTATGCTGATTGCAGCAGTACGATTTATAAAAACACTGAAAAAGAACAAAAAAATTCCCGTAAAAGAAATGGTAAGTCCGCAAACGCCCCATGCCAGCAACATGGCGGGAATTGGCTGTAATTTATTTATTAAATTATAAGAAATGGCAAAAGACAAATTGTATGAGGCTCCCAGGTCCGTAAGGGAAAGCGTATGCAGCAGCTTCCCCCATTCACTGGTAAGAAAAACCCTTGGTGCAAGTATGATGGCCGAGAGCAATAACGCTGCCGCTGCAAGAGTGAATCCACTAAAAATAATGCTTATGATCTGGGAAATACACCAGCGATAACGTCCGCTGCGAATCATTTGGTACATACCTGCATGATTTAAGAACGGTGCATTTGAGTAGAAATAAATAATTCCCAAAATAAATGTAAATAAAAAGTACAGGTGTGACATCAAATGTGGAAAGACCCAGGGCGATATTTTATATCCGGCATCCTTGGATACAGCCTTCAGCGGCGATATATATACGAAGATTAGAAAAGCTAATAGTATAAGAAAAGTAACGCTGCGTTTAGAGCATATCTTATGCCGGGTTTCGCAATATGTTAAGTTTAGAATAGATATAATATTATGCACACCGGATCCTCCCTCTGACTTTTTTGTATATAAGACCAATCAGACAGCCTGAAAATATAACTCCCAAAAGAATTGGCCACAAAAAGGATGCAAGGTCATTTTCCCATATATTATAACTGGCATCAAATATTATGGAAACATTAAAAACAGAGTCATGCCCCCATATGGAGTTTCCTAAATACAATAAAAAATAGTACCCCATAACAGGAATTGACAATACCAGAAGGGAATTTACAATATATAGAGACACATACGCTGCCAGAAGGGATAAGGAAGCAGCAAGGATTCCCTTTTGTACGGTGAATAGGAAAAAATATACCGGATACCTTCCAGGAGTAAGAAAATACCGCAATCCTCCTACTTCCTGTAGTAAAGATATAGAGGTAAAATTAGCATCCTCCCAGGGCATTCTGTACCGCAGATACATGACAAACAGCATTGTTCCAATGGAATAAGTCAACAGGGCAGTTAGAAATATCGTGATAGACCTGGATAAAGTATACAGGAAGACAGATCCCTTCTGAACCATAAGATACGCATAACGATTCTCCATATCCTGACAGAAACTGTTTGCATAGGGATATGCACAAAACAGCATTACGATCATGGAGGGCATACCATACTGTATTAGATCAAAGACAAAGAAAACCGTTGTATCCAGAGTAATATCATCCACTGTACCAAACATCAGGGTAAGGAAGACGCCCGCGATCCCCAGAAGAAATCCCCCGGAACAAATTCCTCTGCTTATGTCCATCCGCAGATATTTGAATAATTTCTCACAGGTCTTTATCATTGGATGATCTCCTCTCCCGTAACCGCATTTACGATGACCTGGTTCAATACCGAATGCTCCTCAACAGAACCTTCCCCAGACTGCAGCTTCAGATTCTCGGTAACGTCGAATACCCATACCGGGGTTAACAGATAATTGTCATTCTTTTCCTGCCGTGCCATCATCATTAACTGGGCCTTGGTAACGATATAATTATCATCAGATATGATATTTGCATACTTGTACTCCACAGTGTCAGCAATTTCCTCAAAGTTCTTTAATTTTAGCTTTGTATCCCCTTTTTGAAATTTAAAGGTCTTGTCCATCAAAAGATAGAACAAACCATCTTTTGAATAGGCAGCCTGTACTTGTGCAAACGCATCAGAGGCTTCTTTATAGATATCGCTGTAGATATAATAAACGGGCAGCTTTTGGCATGTCTGGCGCAGGGCAAAATAATAACAGTCATCGTCAGAAGACCAGTTCTCCTTGTATCGTGAGGGATCCGCCTCGCCTTGTATCCCTAATACTGTCTCTTCATTTTTCATCGTTTGATAGTCCAGCGAATACCCACTATAGCTATAATCATTCCCAATCGTTATGCCCATTTTTGAAAGTATATCCAATATATCTGTAAGCGCTGTGTCCCGTGCAGCGAAAGAAAATTCCTCCGACTGTGAATATTTGTCCCCATTATAATTATATTTGTAGGATAGACTGAGTACCCTTGGCAAATGATCAGCAAAAGATTTGTATAATTGAACTGATTCAGGATATATCAACAATGTTTCCCCATTCTGCCCTGCATAGTAATAGTCTGTCTGACCAGAGTCGTTTGTCGTGATTTCTTCCTGGTAGTTAATTCCTGAAAAAAGTACCTTCAGGGTATTAGATGGGTCAGGCTGCTGCAAAGTAGCTATATAATCATAAATTTCATTAGGGTTAAAATCCTTATTCAGCACAATCATGGTTTCAAACGTTACATTTCCAGATTCCTTTTCATATTTTTCAGGAAAGGTAATTCCGTCATTGTCTGAAGCGGATGTATCCTCATCTATGTCGGTTGCTTCTGAAAATTGCGTAAGCGTTACCGGCACATCGCTTTCTTGGCATCCAATGTATAATAATGAGCTTATTATTAGGATGCCAATTAGTAAATTTGATTTTTTGTTTAACATATGTAATCCATTTCTTTTTGTTTTTCAGTTATTTTTTTCAAAGTATTCTCACGGAATAAGCAGTCAATAATTTAAAAACATAACATAGTAATCTTTTTAAAATTTTAACTGCCATAGTCCGCAAGATACAAGTCTGATTCATAAGTATCAAAAGTGCTCTTAAAAAACCAGGTCAGAATAATTAAAAATTATGGACAATATTTTCCCCATGCATTGACTGTCATAGCTTCTGAAGAGCCACGTCGAGAACTCATATAAAAAAGCTGACGTGGTTTAGCAGTTCCATTTCTATATGAGTTTGAATAACGCCTTTCACCCGCAGAAGATAAGTGTGCAGTACATTTTGTCTCGTAAGAATCAACTCCGCCATACGCTGGAATAGATTTGACATAAATGCTTCCGGTTCTTATGTTAAACCCTGAGGTTGTTACATAATATGTCTGAGCGTTGTCATCTTTTGCCTCACGATAAGAATATGGATCTGGGTTTGAGTTTACACCAACCGTAACATCAAATGCTATCGTACCGGCAAATGCTACTGACCCCATACTCAAAGCTAAAGCCATAATGCTGGGTATTACTAGTAGTTTTTTCAGTTTCATTTTGTTTCTCCTTTCCAGTCTTATCTGATGGTATTGCTTTTCTACCACCATAAAATAAATTGTAATATGTAAAAAAGACGTCTTTATTCATATTTATAACACATTTTACCCGATATTTTTATTATGTGGTAAAAAATGCATATTTTTTTGGTAAAAATAGACTGTAAGTAGATCAATGATTTGCCTATACATCACCAACAACATCCATATGGCTTAGTATCTTTTCTCTTATATCTTTTCGATAAGTTTTACTGATAGCCAAAACCTCACCATCACTCATTTTCACCGATTCAAAACAATATTCTTTTATATAATTTAAATTAATAATATACGATTTGTGGATTCTTATAAATTTTTGCAGAGGAACCTCAGACATAATCAGATCAATTTTCCCATAGAATTCTTTGCTATCATCATCTAAAATGATATATACTTTTTTACCTTCACTTTTAAAATAAAGGATACTACTATATAATATTCTATGATAAGTCCTGCCTTTTTTATATTGAAAGCACATGTTTTGTTTTTCAATTAATTGTACAGCCTTATGCAGATTTTTCCACATGGCTGAATCATAAACAGGCTTAACCAAAAAATTCAACGGCCTTATCTGAAATAATTTCATAGCGTGATTGGTACTTGCAGAAATATAAATGAGATGTGTTGCATCATTTCCCAGCTTCTCTCTCAAATAGAGTCCCACATCTATCCCACTCATTTTCTGTAATTGAATATCTAAACAGATCAGATCATAATAATTAGAACTTTCTAAAGACTTGCACAGAGCTTCACCACTATAAAAAATGTCTATTTCCACATTAATAGCATTTTCCCGGGCATACTTTCGAATGATATGTTCCATAACCGAACATATCTTGTTATCTACATCACAAACTGCAATATATATCATAAAATCATCTCCCATAAATAGTATAGCATAAAAAAAATCGATCCATACTATTTTATCATCAAACTCATAACTTCCCTTCTTCCCTCGTACTTTTCCCCACTCACCCTTAAGAAAAAACCGGACAGCCAATCGCCATCCGGTCTTAATTTTCTTTAAAATATCTCTATCTTATTGTTCTCCACCATACAGAGTAATTAATTTCTGCAGGTAAGCATATCTTTCTTTTGCGTATTCTTCAGATTTAGCGAAGAGTACAGCAGCTTTTTCAGGATTAGAACGTTTCAGTGAATTGTAACGAACTTCTCCGTCTAAGAATGCCTGGTAGTCTCCTGTTGGAGCCTTGCTGTCTAAGCTGAATGCAGCTTTTCCTTCGGAAGCTAAAGTTGGGTTGAAGCGGAAGCAATGCCAGTAACCAGCTTTTACTGCGTTTTCTTCTTCTGTCTGAGCTTTGCTCATACCAATCTTGATTCCGTGGTTGATACATGGAGCATAAGCGATAATTAAGGATGGTCCCGGATAAGCTTCTGCTTCTGCAATAGCTTTTACAGTCTGATTGTAATCAGCACCCATAGCGATCTGTGCTACATATACATAACCATAGCTCATAGCGATACTTGCAAGGTCTTTTTTCTTCGCTTCTTTACCACCGGCAGCGAACTGTGCTACAGCTCCTGTTGGTGTAGATTTGGAAGACTGTCCACCTGTATTTGAGTAAACTTCTGTATCGAATACCATGATGTTGATATCCTGTCCGCTTGCTAATACATGGTCAACTCCACCGAAACCGATGTCGTAAGCCCATCCGTCACCACCGAAGATCCACTGAGATTTTTTAGCTAAGAAGTCTTTGTTATTTACAACTTCTTTGCATGTATCGCAGTCTTTACCTTCTAAAGCAGCTACCATTCTGTCAGTTGCAGAACCATTTGTAGCGCCTGAGTTAAAGGTATCGATCCAATCCTGGCAAGCAGCTTTTACATCAGAGTCTTCTGTGTTTGCAATGATTTCTTCAACTTTTGCTTTTAAGCCGTTTCTCA
>NZ_JAWYAJ010000486.1:0-9044 GCF_034124845.1 Robinsoniella sp. | reverse complement strand
ATTATACGTTATTGTAAGAGATGTGTAAATATATAATTTAATCCCATGACAAAGTTTTGCCTCAAAGAACTATTAAAAATGTCTTTCTGACAGACATGCATTCCGGTTTGCATAAGATTCAGGCACGCTCTCTGCGTTTATACTTTCTGAGAACCGTTTCAAAATGTTCCAGCATTTCTTCCCTGGCATAAACCGTGGTTCCCTCTTTCAGGTTTTCCATATAATCCTGCAGCATATCATACGTTTTCTTTTCACTGATCACAACTCTCTGGCTCTTGCCTTCTCCATTTCTTACAAACACCTGAGCCTGGTCCTTGTCAAATGCTTCCATGTAAATATTTTTCATGGTTCCTGCATCGTCCGTGCGCAGCATGTAGCCTTCTGAGCTCCCCTTTTTTATCTCTGTATAAACTTTCTCCAGAATCTGATATGTATGCCGGTGTCCCAGGGGGTGATGTTCTGTATCCGGTCCCCCGACGATTGTTCCCTGTCTGGCAAACTCCTCCAGTCCCGTATCCGGAAAGTAAAACCTGAATTTTCTTTTTTCATGTATTGTTCTTATGTCCCGACTGTTTTCATTCATCATCTCACTACCTCCACCAGATAGATTGTATGGTTACTTTTTACCCGTCAAATCATTCTTTTTTGTTATAAGCTTTCAGCAATAAGAACTATTATAACATGTTAATACTTTCATAACAACATTAGATCGAACGTGTGACCGCTTTTTGTACAAAGCAAAAGAGTATCCTTCCATTCAGATACCCTTCCGTGACTTCTCTATGTTAATTTTCAATATTCTTTTTCATCGCTTCCAGGGCCTTTTTATCACATTCTCCAATTCCATATCTCGCCATCTCGTAACATTTGGTCATAGCCATACCATTTGGCCCATCTGGAAATAATTCCCTGCTTATTTCTTCCGGAGACCGGCACCTGGTCCAGTATTTCTAATTGTATTTACTGTATTCTGCGCCCTGTTTATACCGCCGTACATCTAGAATAAATCACAAAAAAAGGGGGCCACCGCATTAAAACTTAATGCGATGACCCCTTTATAAGGGTTTATGCAAATTTTGCTGTGTTAAGCTTCACACCAGGACCCATTGTAGGAGCTACTGTTACGCTCTTTAAATACTGTCCTTTCAGTGCTGAAGGTTTCGCTTTTAAAATTGCACCCATAAGCGTCTGGAAGTTGTCCGCTAACTGCTCCTCTGTAAAAGAAGCTTTTCCGATTGGCACGTGGATAATGTTTGTTTTATCTAATCTGTACTCAATCTTACCTGCTTTGATTTCCTGAACTGCTTTTGTTACGTCCATCGTTACAGTACCAGCTTTTGGGTTTGGCATTAAGCCTTTTGGTCCAAGTACACGACCAAGACGGCCAACAACACCCATCATATCCGGTGTAGCTACAACTACATCGAATTCAAACCAGTTTTCGTTCTGGATCTTTGGAATTAATTCCTCTGCTCCAACGTATTCTGCGCCTGCTGCACGAGCTTCGTCAGCTTTTGCATTTTTAGCGAATACTAAGACACGAACTTTTTTACCTGTACCGTGTGGTAACACAACAGCTCCACGGATCTGCTGATCCGCATGACGGCCATCACAGCCTGTTCTGATATGAGCTTCGATAGTTTCATCAAATTTAGCAACAGATGCTTTCTTTACTAAAGAAATAGCTTCTGCTGTATCATAAAGATTTGCGCGGTCGATTGCTTTTGCAGCCTCTGCGTATCTTTTTCCTTTTTTCATATTAAATAACCTCCTGGTGGTATTTGCGGGAATTTCCCTCCCACTTTTCATTGTTTAGTTTACGTTTTGCTTGATTACCAAGTATATTATTCCTCAACAGTGATACCCATGCTGCGTGCGGTACCTGCGATCATGCTCATTGCAGCTTCAACAGATGCTGCATTTAAATCTGGCATTTTCATTTCAGCGATCTCTTTGATCTTTTCTTTGCTGATTGTAGCAACTTTTGTCTTATTCGGAACGCCTGAACCTGATTTCAGGTTGCATGCTTTCTTTAATAAAACTGCTGCAGGAGGAGTTTTTGTAATAAAGCTGAAGCTTCTGTCTGCATATACAGTAATAACAACCGGGATAATTAAATCGCCTTTGTCAGCTGTTCTTGCATTGAACTCCTTTGTAAACTGAACGATGTTAACACCGTGCTGTCCAAGTGCCGGACCAACTGGTGGAGCTGGTGTAGCCTTTCCAGCAGGAATCTGTAATTTAATATAACCTGTTACTTTTTTTGCCATTTTTAGGCACCTCCTATGTGGTATTGGCGGGGGATTTCCCTCCCACTAATCCGTCAGACTGCGAATATACCTGACGGTAACTTTCCTGTTACATTTTTTTAATCTCAGTGAAACTTATTTCTACTGGTGTTTCACGACCGAATAACTCAACATTAATGGTAACGATCTGTTTACCATGATTGATGGACTGAATAACCCCAACGGTATCTTTCCAGACTCCGCCGGTAACAGTAACCGCATCTCCTTCTGTGAAATCCACCTGGACATCGTCCGCCTGGATTCCCAGATTCTGCATCTCTGTTTCGGTAAGTGGCACTGGTTTTGATCCAGGACCAACAAATCCGGTAACACCTCTTGTATTTCGAACGACATACCAGGTGTCATCATTCATGACCATATTCAGAAGCACATAGCCTGGAAACAGTTTCTTCTGAACCTGCTTCTGTACGCCATTTTTCACTTCCACAACATCCTGCATCGGAACTCTGACCTCAATGATCTGATCTTCTAAATGCCGGTTTTCAATCGTTTTCTCAATGTTGGCCTTAACCTTGTTTTCATACCCAGAATAAGTATGAACTACATACCAGTTTGTTTCTGACATAAAATCACCCTTGCCCTTACTTTATTAAGAAATCAATACCATACTGTACAATAACATCAACGATGGTAATAATGACACCTAATACACAAGAAACGGCAACAACCGCAACGGTCTGCTTGCCAAGTGTTTTCTTTTCCGGCCAGATAATTTTCTTAAATTCAGATTTAAGACCTTCAAACCAGCTTTTCTTGGGGGCTTTGTCTGTTTTTGCAGTTTCTCCCATTCCATTCACTTCCTTTGCATTATCACTAACAGTTATTTGGTTTCTTTGTGTAATGTGTGTGTTCTGCAGAATTTACAGTATTTTTTTGTTTCCATTCTGTCCGGATGATTTTTCTTATCCTTCGTCATGTTGTAGTTACGTTGTTTACATTCCGTACATGCCAATGTGATTTTAACGCGCACAACTTCCACCTCGCCTTCTTTGTAATTTGGTAACAGCTTGCGTAGGCTGTTGAATTTTTAGGCATAAAAAAAAGACCTACTTCCATTCGCTCGTTTATCTTATCATATACAATAGCTGGAAGTCAAGTCTTTTTTTGACAAGATCCATGATCTTCTGCAGTGTTTTTTACCTCTGTGAATCCAGTGCCGCCCGGCATAAATACGTCGATATATAGCGCCTGATATCTGTGTCAGGTGTGCGACTGTTTTAAGGATACTTCCCTGCCAAATGCAGTGGCTGCCAGTCCGCCTTCACCCGTTTCCCGAAGGGAGACATTCATCAGATCCCCTACTTCCTTCATGGCGTCAATTACCTGGTCCGGGGGAATCCGGCTTTCAATTCCGGCCAATGCCATATCGGCACACGCCATAGCGTTCACCGCTCCGATTACATTGCGTTTCACGCATGGAACCTCCACCAGACCGGCAACCGGGTCACAGACCAGCCCCAGGAGATTTTTTAACGACATTGCAGTTGCATGGGCGATCTGTCTGGGATTTCCGCCCTTTAAATGAACCATCGCCCCTGCCGCCATGGCACTTGCCGAACCGATTTCCGCCTGACAGCCGCCGGAAGCTCCTGCAATATACGCTCGAACTGCTATGACCTGTCCGATCCCCGCAGCCACATACAGTGCTTCCCCTATGCGTGTCTCATCTGTCTGTTCCTTTTTATAATAAGGCACCAGAACAGCCGGAAGTACTCCGCAGGCGCCTGCTGTGGGTGCCGCCACGATTCGTTTCATACAGGCATTTGATTCTCCCATCTGCAGTGCCGCCGCAATAACCTGTCCCATAAATGGTCCGCACAAGGGTCCTTCCTTTTGCACATACTGCTCCATAATACCGCCGCTGCCGCCTACCAGCCCGCTGTTGGAAATCAGTTTTTCATCATATGCTTCGCTGGACGAGAGCATCGCCCGCCACATACCCAGCATCTTTTCAAAAGATTCCTCCTTTGAAACTTTCCGCTCGTTCATATCATCCAGCAGGATGGTTTTCCAGAAAGGAATCTGCGACTCCCTGCATACGTCTAAGATTTCTTCTAATGAATTATATGCCATGTTACCGGTTCCCTCCTATATCTATATATGTCACCTTCAGTATACCCTCTTTTTGCTCCAGCCACTCGATGGATTCTTTTGGGATTTTCTGGTCTGTTTCAATAATCATCACTGCATAACCGCCCCGTTTTTTCCGGTGCAGGGACATGTTTGCCACATTTACGGACTTCTGAAACAGCATGGACGCCACATCGGCAACATAACCGGGCTGATCCATGTTATGAATAATTAAAGTGGGATTCTCACAGGTACAATTGACCTCCACATCATTGATTTTATTCAGCATAATACGTCCGCCTCCCAGAGAAGAAGCCTGAACCATCAGTTTGCGCTGCTTTAAATCCTCCAGCAGCATCTGCACCGAATTGGGATGTGCCCCCTTTAGTGTTGTTTCTTCAAAGGTAAATTCTAATCCTTCTTCCTCTGCCATTTCAAAGCTTTTTGGAATTCTGATATCATCCGGCTCCATACCAAGCAGTCCTGCTACAATGGCTTTATCCGTACCATGGCCTACTCCGGTAGCTGCAAAAGAGCCATGCATACATATCCTTGCATTTACGGGCATGCTACCCAGCAGTTTTCTCCCCATCAATCCGATCCTTACCGCGCCTGCCGTATGAGAACTGGAGGGTCCCACCATGACAGGTCCCAAAATATCGAATATGTTCATCTTTATACCTCCTGTATACCGCAGACAGGTCTGCTGTACTGCACAACTTTTTCTCCTCAACGTAAATGGAAAGGGAACGTCATGCGCTCCCTTTTTTGATTACATCTATTCTGTTATTCTAACAAATCCCGTCTAAAATGTATAGGGGGAAGCTAATTTTTTTCTTCACTTCCCACTCTCAGGGAAACCAGGGTACGAAAGACTTTTTCTTCCTCTTTACACTCCATACTGCCCTCGTATTTTTTCACGATTCCCTGTACAATATCAAGTCCCAGACCGTGGCGGAACTTATCTTTTTTGGTGGTTCTAAATCCCCCATCCCGCTTCACTTCCACGGGTTTTGCCTCTTCATATCTGGAATTACTGAATATCAGAACCTGATAGCCTGCACGGTACTGGCTTTTTACATTTATAAACCGCTCCGCGGAATCCGGGATCCGCATACAGCTTTCAATTGCATTGTCGAACAGATTGTAAAAAATACTGAGCCAGTCTACATCATCCACTCTTCCACTTGCAAAGTGCGCCATATTTAACTGCAGCTTAATTTTATTTTTTGCACATTCTGTAATTTTATTGTGCAGGACTGCATCTATCATTACATTTCTGCTGATGTTGCTCTGCAGAAGCTTGTCATACTCTTTATTCAGTCGTTTTGCAATATCACCCATAGATTCAGTATGGTTATCCCGTACCAGCCTTTCTATGGTTTGAAGATGATTCCCAATATCGTGGCGCATTTTCCGCACCAGTTCATTCTGCTCCTCAAGCACCTTAAAATGCTCTTTCAAAAGCTTTTGCTGCATAAGCAGGTACTGATTTTCTCTTTTAAGGTTTTCTCTGCTGTACCAAGTAAGAAGACCGCCAAACACACACAACATTGCCACCACATACATCAGCACCCAGGGTTCCAGCAGCCGATTGGCATTTTCGTTCATCAGAAGAACCGTAGCCACCAGATTCACAAGTACTGATACAACTGCAAAAACCTTCCAGATCAGTAACGGTATTTTTTCAAAAACACCGAATTTTAAAATCATCCCCAGTATTACCGCAGCCAGAATATTCTTTCCACCATTTACAGCAGTAAAAAAACATACATTACTTCCGGTATAAAGGGCGAGACTTCCCCCAACTCCAAACAACGCTTTTGTAAGCAACCCCAAAGCAGCTCCGATAATTCCATAAAATTCTATAAACGCATAAAATTTCAAGAAATCATGAAATGGCTTCTCAGATATCTTATAAATAACTGCCATCCACAGAATAATCTCGGCCACATAAACTAAAAATGCAGATCCGCCATTTTTTACAGGTAGCATAAGAACACCATGGACTACAGCAAGAAGAAGCAGAATTATCCGCTTCTTTCTTAAATCCATATTCCCGGTATCTGCGCACTTCATGGCAAAAATATAGAATATCACAGTCTCTAACAGAACAGCAATACATTTTCCGGTAAACACCGTCATTATTTCACCTCTCATTAGATTACATATCTTCCCCCAGCCATCTTGCAAATGCCCGGCGGACATCATTCAGATACCTGCGGCTGATAGGAACCTTTTTCCCATTGCGCAGAATTAATTCATTCCTGCAAAATTCTTTGACAAAGTTCAGATTTACAATATAACTGTTGTGGCATCTTACAAAGTAATCCGATCCCAGCTGTGCCTGCAATTCAGTCAGTCCGGAAGATGTTCTGACCGTTTCACCGACGCAGACTGCCAGTGTACTTCTCTTTTCCCTTTCCAGATACTGAATATCCATAGGGAGCAGTATAATCTTTCTTCCTTTAACCATAACAACGATACGTTCTCTGGCAACCTTACTTTTTTGTTGAATTTGTTTTTCAATAATTTTCGGCAGATATTTCTCCAGGTCTTTTTTTAAAACAAAATAGCAGTAGTCAACCTCATATACTTTTGAACTGTAGCATAGATAATTGGTCAGAAACACAATTTTTGTTCTGGCATCCAATGCTTCCAGTTTTTTCGCAACCTCCACCCCATTGGATTCTCCTATTTCTATATCAAGAAACAGCAGATCCAAATCATAAATGCTTTCTCTTACGTAATGGTATAACTCCTCCGGATTCAAAAATTCATGAATTTCATACTCACACTTGTTTTTCTGCAAAAATTTCTCTATGAAATCTTTGCTTACCTGAACCGCCTTTGCTTCATCGTCACATATCCCGATCCGCATCATGATTCATCCCACCTTACTCTTTCTTTAAATTACCCGAATATAATTGCACAATTATATTTCTTGGAATTATACCATCCGGATCACAGTAATTGCAATGCTAATTACACTTTTAGCACAGTTCGTGTAATATTTAACCAAAACTTGTCGATTTTGAAAAAAATCTAGCAAAAAATGGTAAATACTTCCATCCAATATAATCCACATGCTATTTTTTAGCTTATAGATTATTATAATATAACAAAACAAATAATACAATACGTAATAAGTTATTATAGAGGGGGTAAGTATGACAATTGATTATACCGCTATCGGACGCAGAATCCGAGCCAGGAGATTAACCCAGAAAATTACACAGGAAAGGCTCGCCGAACAGGTAGATATCTCGACACCACATCTTAGTAATATCGAAAGAGGCGTTACCCACGTAAGCCTGCCAACGCTCATCACGATTGCAAATGCCCTCCACACGACGGTAGATCATTTATTGTGCGACAGCCTTCCCGAAGCAAAATCCTTCTACGTAAAAGAATTAAGGGATTTATTAAATGACTGTGATGAAAAAGAACTCCGTATTTTAACAGAGACCTTAAGATCTCTGAAATCTTCCCTGCAGGACACCTATGGGAAATGAAGATCCTACTGCAAAAAAAGGACATTCCATTTGGAATTATCCTTTTTTTATTACACATCATATTATTCTTTTTACAATAACCGTATCATTAATCGTATTAATTTTCTTTGCTATTGAGCAATCCATAGATATAAGTATCCTTCCAAATCGGCTGATCATGCCCATCTTTCCAAAAATATACATTCTTCTGCAAAAACCCTTCACGGGTAAAACCTAATTTCTCCAACAGCTCCCATGAGTTTGGATTCTTGGGATCACAGTATGCACTAATCCTGTGGATTCCATGCTCAAATGCATTTTCAATCAGCTTTTCACAGCTTTCTCTGGCATATCCCAAGTTCCAGTAATCTTCATTGAATACATATCCCAGCTCCAGAGAATTACAATCACATTTCCCCAGATAAACATTCCCAATCATTTTACCTGTGGATTTCAGCTCAACTGCTATCATTTCATCTGACGCAATTCTGGACTCCAGATTCTCTTTTACTTCTTCCATTGTCATCGGCTTATAAGGCTCATATTCCAGGACTTTGGGATTGGACAGGTATTCGTATAAATCCTGTATGTCCGTCGCTCTGTATCTTCTTAATATTAACCGGTCTGTTTCTGCTATGATTTTTTTATCCATAAATCTTCTCCCTTTTTCATTTTCAATCGACTGCTTTTTCATTATATCATCGAAACCGCACAAAGTCACTAAAAACGATATGGCACCTGATGTATCCTGATGTACCGCCTTGCTAATTACCAGTATGTCTTCCAATCTTTCATGTTCCTGGTCAGTGCCTCAAGATAAAAATAATCTCCCCACAGATTACATTCATCAACACCTCTGTCGGATACACTGTTATAGGGACTGTTTTTTGCGTAAACACCATGTCGCAGCAGCCCATTTGCTTCCTGCGCTGAAGTTACCGCATATTTGTCAATCAGACTTTCCAGTATCTGATGCGCCTTATTGCCATAAAAGGATTGTTCTTCCTCTTCCAGCCCTCCATTGCTGCACATTTCCAGAATACCGCAGACTGCGGCTGCCGCAGCAGACGAATCTCTCGGTTCGCTGCTCCCTTCTGAAAACTGCAAATCCCAATAGGGTACCATATCCTCCGGAAGATGCCTCAGATAAAAATCCGTTACTTTCCGGAAC
>NZ_JAWYAJ010000485.1:0-1980 GCF_034124845.1 Robinsoniella sp. | reverse complement strand
GACAAATCTCCCACAAACTGTAACGCACAGCTGTCAGAAAGCAATTTTAAAACACGCTCTTGTCCTTAATTAGTAATTTGAAAGCGCTTTTCTTTCAAACCTCTACCCCTTGCATACCGCAGACGAGTCTGCGGTACTGCTTCAATAGAAAGTATGGAACGCTTTTGTTCCAAACCTGGCTCTCCCATATTTCATGCCGGTATAGCATACTTCCGGCTATATAACTACTAATATAAAGAATACTTATGGAAAATGCAAGCATCAATTACTTTTTCCAGACTCCCCCCACCAGAACCGTCATGTCATCCATAGCCCTGCAATTCTGATAAATAAGTACTCTTTCCAGAAGCGCTTTGGCAAATTCCCTGGCATTTGTCGTCTGAATCTCCATAATCAGCTCCTTCATCACCTCTTCCGCATTTTTTGGCGGCAGCGCATCCAGCACGCCGTCTGATATCATAATTATAAAATCTCCTGAAGTTAACTTTTTGCTGGTACAGTCAAAATCCACTGTCTGAAGCATCCCCACGGGAAGGCTTGTACTTGTAACCGCCTCAACCCAGTTGTTCCGTTTAAAAAAAGTGGTGGATGCACCGATTTTCATCAGCTCACAGCTTCCGTTGTAAAGGTCGATGGCACACAGGTCAATGGTGGAGAACATCTGCATTCCTCCCTGCAGCACCAGTGCTGAGTTGATCATCCTCACCGCGGTTTCCTTATTGAATCCTGCATCCAGGAATTGTTCCAGCAGCTCAATCACTTTTTCACTCTCTTTACATGCTCCGATACCGGAGCCCATTCCGTCAGACAGACTCATGATCATCTGCCCGTTATCTCTGCTCAGGAAGCCGAAATTGTCCCCGGATATCATTTCCCCATCTCTGGTAACTCTTGCTACGCCATTTAAGACACTGAATTTGGTATCCGATACAAAAAGTACCGTACTGTACTCCCGGTTAATCATCATCCGGGAATCTTTAGCCGGTACCATAGGGCTTTTACAAATCTCACTGAGCACAATGCCGATTTCCTTCGTAGAGACACATCGTCCTTTCATAGACCGCATGGTCATAAATATCTGCTGCCTGTCCTGATCCTGGGGAAGCACCCACAGATCCTTGACTACCACAAACCGCAGCCTTAAGCGCATCTTCACCTTTTCTCTGAAGTCCTCGTCCACATTCTTCACGTCGTAGACATTATCAGAAATTTTGCGTACTATATCTGCAGTCTCATGAAGCTGCTCCGCAACCGCAGACCTGTTTTCCAAAAGGCGGTTGCTCCACAGCAGGTTTAACTTGGCCCTTGAAAATGCCTGTACCATTTCCTCCAGAAAAGTTCTGCCGTGAATGCAGTACTCAATGAATTCTACCTGCTTGTCCGCACTGATCTCTTCCCCTTCTTCCTCAATGGCGGAAAGAATGTCATAGACCCTGCGGTAGGTATTGTAATGTTCCTTCTCCCAGCAGTTGCTGCACATGGCACACTGGCTGCATATCCGGTCCTGTACTTCATGAAAAATTTCTTTCACATCACCCTGTGACAGACGTTCCTTCTGACAAGGCATACTGTGGAATGTATTTGCAAGATCCTGAAAAGAATCCGCTATTTTCCCAATCATTTCCTTACCCGGTCCATTTACAAACTCTGTCGCCGGTTCGCCTTTTTCTTTTTCTCTCACGAGCAGCTTTAACAAATCCCATAGTATCCACAAGACACTTACTACGAGAACAGCTATGATGAAATCCCCCATGTTCTTAACCTCCCTGAAATTCTGCTCTTAAGGTGGTATTATAGACCGGGGCCGGAAAAATATTTGTCAAAAACAAGGATCAAAAACATGGAATCTTTTGACAAAATGCGCGCTGTACACCGAACCGTATACACAAAAAAGGCACTATGGATCAACCATAATGCCTGATTTCAGTAGCGGAAGGGAGATTTGAACTCTCGACACCACGGGTATGAACCGTGTGCTCT
>NZ_JAWYAJ010000484.1:0-4587 GCF_034124845.1 Robinsoniella sp. | reverse complement strand
CTCTTCTCCGGATGCTGTTGTTTCAGCTGCCTGCTCGGTATCAGCTGCTTCAGACTTTGCTTCAGTTGCCGCATCTGTTCCTGCCTCGGATTTTGCTTCTGTTGCTGCAGTTGTATCTTTTGCTGCTGATGTGTCAGAAGAACTACCACTTCCACACGCTGTAAGACCAAGTGTCATAGCTGCTGCCATGGTCATACAAAGTACTTTTTTAACTTTTTTTGCCTTCATAACATTTTCCTCCTAATAATTTAAATGTTTGATACGTTGCCGCATCTTTACTTTGTACATTAAGAATAATCGAAATTACGGGATTTATCAATACATATGTTGCTCCATATTTTATATTTATTGCTTTTTCGAAACAAAAAAATAAAATACATTTTAAACAAGACTTTTTCTGCTTTACTTCTCTAAAGTTTCAATTTATCCAATATATTGCACAATTTTTTTGTGTTTTAACTGATTTTATTATTTTATTGTAATAACAAAAGACTTCTGATATAATCATTATATCTAAATTTCATTTTTTTCATTAGCGCAATATAACTAATATTATAGGAAAATTTTTTTGACATTCGACAAAAAACGACAGAAAAATCCCCATTATTATAAGAACTGAAGGGAGAATATATGGGAAATACACGCTATCAACTGACTGAATCAGGACATGAAAAAATGCCGGTAAAACTGCTGTATGTAACTTCTGCCCGCTATGAAGGAGACTGGCCGAGCATTAAACACTCTCACTATTTCACGGAACTATTCTATGTACGAAAGGGTGCCGGCAATTTTATTGTTGAAGATAAATCCTTTCCTATTATAAAAGATGATCTGGTAATTATCAACCCTCATTTGGAACATACAGAAAAATCCCTCGACACCACACCGCTTGAATATGTGATTCTGGGGGTCGAGGGACTTAGCTTTTCATTTGATGACAATCAGGAATATACCGTTTTTAACTGTCAAAACAATAAGCATAATATGATGTTCTATTTTAC
Organism: Robinsoniella sp.; assembly: GCF_034124845.1. Classification (NCBI taxonomy): domain Bacteria; kingdom Bacillati; phylum Bacillota; class Clostridia; order Lachnospirales; family Lachnospiraceae; genus Robinsoniella; species Robinsoniella sp. The sequence goes on along the minus strand of NZ_JAWYAJ010000484.1, from coordinate 3,586 downwards.
CTCCATGCTGCAGGAAATTGAGCAGAAGCAAAAAAATTATGAACTGGTTTGTGCCGATCTGCTGGAAGTTTTAATCATAAATCTGATCCGCCATGCCGATTTTTCCTTTGAAATCGCCCCTGCACAGAAAGCAAGCCGGGAATGCAGCCGCATCAAACGTTATATCGATTCCAACATATCCGATAACATTACACTGGATACCCTGGCTGAGATGGCTCATCTGAATAAATATTATTTTGCCCACGCTTTTACTGAGTCCTATGGACTTTCCCCCATCAATTACCTGAGCGAAAAGCGAATACAGGCAAGTAAAGAACTGCTAACCGCTACCGATCACAGCATCGCTGAAATCGCCCAGCTGTCCGGGTTTTCCTCTCAGAGTTACTTTGCACAGAGTTTCCGCAAAGCCTGCGGTATGAGCGCAGGGGACTATCGCAAAAAAATGAAGAAATAGTATATGCCAGTGATTTAATATTGGAGCGTTGTATTTCTAATACTTCATCGCCTCTAATGCAGAAATCTTCACCGCCTTATTTGCAGGATAATAGCCGGCGATCACTCCGATTAATGTGGAGAACAGCATGGAGAATCCTGCCAGCCACAACGGGATAACGGAGGTCCTGCTGCCCTTTTCCATTAACAGGCTTGCCAGTGCCTCGAATGAGGTAAATACGAAATGCTGTGCCGACAGATTCATTATAACAGATACGGCAAAACTCACCAGTATTCCAATGATACCTCCCAACAGCCCGATGATTGCGGCTTCCATCAGGAACATGCTTCGGATATCGCTGATAAAGCAGCCCAGGGATTTCATAATGCCGATTTCCCTGGTTCTTTCTGTAATGGACATAATCATGGTGTTGGCAATTCCAATTGCCGCAACCAGCAGGGAAATAGCTCCCAGCCCCCCTAACATGAACTGCTTCTGTCTGGCTTCTTTTGCCATAGGTTCCCGTATGCTTTCCATGGAACTGGTCTGAAATCCCATATCTTTAATGACCTGCTCTACTTTTCCCACTTCTTCCACATTGTCCGTCTGAACCATAACCTGTGAAAATTCTGGAACTGTTTTCGCTTTTTTCTTTTTTGACAATAGCTTTTGAATTGCCTGCAGATCCTTCAGCTTCATAATCAGTCCGCCGGAAGTCTCTTCTCCTTTCCCAAAATCTTCTTTCATGACACCGCTGATTTTAAGAGAAGCCAGCACCTTATACTTTTTCGTTTCTTCCCCCATTGGAAGATCAGAATCAGCAGACGGGGCATTACCGGAGGACTCCTCTTCCACCAGGAAATTTATCTCTTCTTTTTTGGTGTCAAAATAAGGTTTTGCCTCAGGATTTGACCAGTAATCCACCATATTACTTCCCTCCGGCCGTTTTGTATCTGCAAACTGAAAGGCGAATGCAGATCCCGCCAGAACTTCAAATGGCTTCTTCCCCGGATATTTTCCTTCCGTCAACCGATAACCCAGCTTCTCAATTGCATCCTCCGGCATTCCGACTATACTAATCCCCTGCGCCTGATACCGATTGTTCTTCCCAACAGCAATCAGGGTGTTTTCCCCATTCAAACTGACTTTGGGTGCCGCCAGTATTACGTGGTCTAAAGCCTGAATGCTTTTGACCGCATTCTCATCCAGCTTTAACTTCCCTTTTTGGTTGCCGGGGGTTGGCATCACGGTTATCATGGTCAGATCTCCCATTTCAGAAAGCATTTTCTCCTGTGACTCTTTCATGCCTATACCTATTGAAATCATGATAATAATAGCACAGCAGCCAATTACTACACCCGAGACCGTGAGGAAGGTTCTTCCTTTTCTCCGGTAGAGGTTCCTCGCACACATCCGAAGTTTATCATTTATTTTCATTATATGGAAACCTCCGTTTATTCTTCATCATCCTGGTCTTCAAACTCTTCATACAAAAAAGCTTTTTTACGCTTCCTTTTCTTTGTCACTGCAATCACTACAATCAGCACTAAGATAAATCCACCCACACTTGCTGCGTAAGGAAGGAGGTTCGTTCCCCCTTCCGGCGGCATTTCTTCTCCCATTCCTTCCTCTTCTCCAAAGTTCATATCTGCGGCTGGATCCTGGGGTTCTGTTACTTGAAGTGGAACCGCTATTGTGATAGTTCTGGATTTATTGGATGAATCCTCATATTTAATTTTGACCTGTACCTCCTGTTTTCCCACATTCTGAGGGGTTATAAGAAAATCAATGGTTCCATTGGAACCGGATTCAAAGTTACCGAGATACTTATAATTTTCCGCCGTTTCCACATCACCTTCCAGAGAAGCCTCTACATTATAGACGGCGCTTTTTCCTTTATTCACATAGGGAAGACTTAACGTTGCTTCTGCAAACTGATGCATTTCTTCCTGGCTCTGAGGCACACTCACCTTGAACCTGTCGGGCTGTATTACGGGAATGGAGAGTTTTTCCGCCGATGTCGCCTGAGTTCTTGTCTTATTGTGCACATATTCATATTTAAAGCTGATATCCACTTTGGAGTTTTCCGGTTTTCCGTTTGCCAGCGCCTTAATGGTCACTTCTTTTTCCAAAACCCCACCAGGTCCAATTTTATCTATGTAAAAGGAGTTGGAGGAATTGGTAATAGCAAGGGCATCCCCCAGTTCCAGTGACATAATCATATTTTCCGCCGCTGTTATGGAACTGGTATTTTTGATCTGTAACTTTAAATGAAATTCTTTTCCCGCCGTTACTTTCTTCCCATATTCATATTTACTTACAATCACATTGGGTACCGGCGTATCAATTTCTTTTTTCTCATCTGCCGGCGCTGCATCCCCTCCGGAAGAATCTCCCCCGCCGGAACCTTCCATGGAATTGATTACCGGTTCATTTTCATTTGGAGCTTCCACATCCTGATTTTTGGAAACTTCTGTGGGTATCATGATTTTTTCTTCTTTCTGTTCATGGATCATACCTTCTGATGTCTGGTAATCATATTCCAGCTTTACCGTTATGGTCTGGACTTCCGATTGGATCGTATCAGCGGTCTTCAAATGCAGCTTACAGCTCTTTTCACTTTGCATCCCAACCTTTCCTACATCCAGGGAACCGGTCAGCTCCTGGGACATTAGCCCTTCTCCAGTTTCAATACTCAGCCGGGCGTTCTCTATGGATACTCCTTTGCTTTTATTTTCTACAATCAGAACTGCCTGAAAGGATTTTCCTGCTTTTATGGGCTTTTTTATTTCCCTTCTGCTGATTCTGATCACCGGCGGTGCTGCTGCCGGCGTATTTTCTCCATTACCTCCATTTGTTTCCCCGGTCACAGATTCAGTGTTTGTCTCTGTAGATGTTTCCGAACTGCTTCCCGTCCCGCTTGCAGCTGTTTCCGCTGCAGGAGGAGTCTCGGCAGAGTTCTCAACAGATGATGTTTCCGGAGGATCTGATATAGCTTTTGCTTTCCCTGATATACCGGGATACCACAGAACTAAACTAAAGATCATTGCCCAGGCCCCCAGCATTTTTATACTTCTTTTAATTTTTATACTTCTTTTAATTTTTATACCTTTTTTTATTTCTCTCATCACTTTTATATCTCTCTTCGTCCTG
>NZ_JAWYAJ010000483.1:0-9693 GCF_034124845.1 Robinsoniella sp. | reverse complement strand
GGAGAGTTTAATCAATGATAACTACAATGGGATTATGATTTCACCCATTGACCAGAATGCGACCGCTGCCCTCATTGACAAAGCCAAGGATGAAAATATCGCAGTCAGCTGTGTTGCACAAAGCCAGGACAATGCAGATATGAGATATATTGTAGATGAATATGAATATGGCTCCATTATCGGTGAAAACGCTGCTAACTGGATTAATGAAAACCTTAAGGATCAGGAAAAAGTAAAAGTTGCAATTATCTCTCAGGACAATGTGGAAGCTGTTATACCAAGGGGCGATGGTGTCCAGGAAACCCTGGAAAAGATGTGTCCAAATGTGGAAATTGTTTCGAGACAGGCGGGGGATACACCGGAGGCAGGCATGAAGATTATTGAAGGTGTACTGCAGCAGACGCCGGATCTGAATATCGTGGCGGCAGTGAATGATTCCGGCGGCATCGGAGGATATCAGGCATTAGTTGCAGCCGGATTTACCGGAGAAGACCCGGTTGCTGTATTTTCAGGTGATGCAACAGATGAGGCGTTAAATGCCATGAAAGAAGACAATACCATCTATCGCGGAACGGTAGACCTCAATCCCTACGGGGCAGGCTTTGAAAGTGCAGAAAAACTTTTTGAATATGTCAAGAATGGAAGACCCACAGAGCAGGAGGATATCTTCCTGAAACCGGTGGCGGTTCCGTTAAAGGATTTATTAGACGGAACTTATAAAAAATAAATAGTGTATGGAAACGGACAACCAGGAGGTTTGAAATGCAGAACACAATATTAAAGGTGCGTGATGTTTGCAGGTATTATCCTGGAGTTAAGGCGCTGGATGGGATATCCTTTGAGATCGGCAGGGGAGAAGTACACGCTATATGCGGAGAGAACGGTGCAGGAAAATCTACCTTTATCAAGATACTGACCGGGGCAAATGAACCCAGCAGCGGAAGTATTGAGTTTGAAGGAATATCCTATAAGCGGCTGACTCCCAGAAAGTCTATGGAATTGGGGATCAATGTGATTTATCAGGAATTTAGTCTGATTCCGTTCCTTTCCGTAGCTGAAAATATATTCTACGGCAGGGAAATCAGGAAGCACGGTGTACGTGATATAAAGGCGATGAATCAAAAAGCACAGGAACTGTGCGGGGAAATGGGAGTTGACATCGATATCCATGCCAGGGTCTGCGACCTGGGAATTGCATATCAGCAGATAGTTGAAATCTTAAAGGCGGTTTCTCAAAAATCCAAATTTATTATAATGGATGAACCTACTGCACCCCTAACCGTAAACGAAACACAGATATTTTTCCGGATTATTGAAAAGCTGAAAAAAGACCAGGTGACGATTGTGTTTATTTCACACAGACTGGAAGAGGTGTTTCAGATCTGTGACCGTGTAACAGTATTCTGCGACGGTAAATATGTTTCTACTAAAAAAGTCACGGAAATCACACAGAAGCAGCTGATTTCCAGTATGGTTGGAAGGGAGCTTGCGGATGATTATCCGATGCCCCGCCGCAGCATCTCAGAAGAAGCGATTTTGAAGGTGGAGCACCTGGGAAATCAAAACCTGAATCATATTTCTTTTGAACTGAAAAAGGGAGAAATACTGGGGTTTGGGGGACTGGTAGGTGCCGGGAGAACAGAACTTGCAAGAGCCATCTTCGGTGCAGACCATATAGCAGAAGGCACCATGGAATTAAAGGACAAACCATATGTCCCGCGTTCACCCAAGACAGCATTAAAAGCCGGGATTGGTTTGATTCCCGAGGATCGGAAGAACCAGGGGGTTGTGCTGAGTCTGTCTGTGAAAGAAAATGCGTCTTACAGTATCCTGAAGAAGTGTTCCAGGGGTATGGTCATATCAGCAAAGTCAGAAACCGGATATGTGGATCAATATATCAGAGAATTAAATATCAAAACGCCTTCCAGAGATCAGTTGGTGAAGAACTTATCCGGCGGGAACCAACAGAAGGTGGTGCTGGCGAAGATGCTGGCTACCAATTGTGATGTGCTGATCTTTGATGAACCCACCAGAGGAATTGATGTGGGGGCAAAATATGAGATCTATTCCTTAATGTGCCGGCTGGCAGAACAGGGCAAGAGCATTATCATGATCAGCTCGGAAATGTCTGAACTGATCGGAATGTCGGACCGGATCCTGGTTATGGGAGCAGGGTGCATAACAGGAGAGTTAACAAAATCAGAATTTAAGCAGGAAACTGTCATGCTGACAGGAGGCATTGATTTATCGGTAGGATCGATAGCGGGGGTATCCAGCGTAACTGCTGCCATGCTGATGCTGAACAAGATTCCGATTTTTCTCACCTGCATTCTTGTGTTAATAATTGCTGTGTGCTACGGTGCGATCAATGGTTTTTGTGTAACCAGGCTTGAGATGCCGCCGCTGATTGCCACCCTGGGGCTTCAGACAGCCCTCAGGGGGCTGGCATACATTGTAACGGGAGGATTGCCGGTATTTGGATTTAATAAAGCCTTCGGCAAATTTGCAACAGGAACGGTTGCTGCAATTCCCTATCCGGTAATACTGGTGATTCTTATTTTTATCATCGCCATTTATGCACTGGAAAAAATGACAATCGGACGCTATCTGTATGGTGTTGGCGGCAATGAAGAAGCTTCCAGGCTATCCGGCATCAATGTGACCAGGATTAAATTATTTGCCTATTCAATGAGCGGTTTACTGGCTGGGGCTGCAGGTCTGGTACTGCTGTCCAGAACAAACAGCGGACAGCCTTCTGCCGGAACCAATTATGAGATGGATGCAATTACAGCAGTTGTTTTGGGAGGCGTAAGCCTAAGCGGAGGAGAAGGAAAGCTGTCCATGGTCATTATTGGTGTACTGCTAATGGGAATACTTGGGACGGGAATGATAATGCTAAATATTAATGACTATGTTCAGCAGTTGGTGAAGGGAATCGTTCTGATTGCAGCCGTAGCATTTTCTTCTTATTCGAAAAGGATCAGAAGTAAAATGATTGCAGAATCCTGATGAATAATATTTTATGATTTGAATAAGTAGCCGGATAAGGAGGAAAAATATGAAACGCTCAGAAGTGAACAATATTATAGAATATGCCATTGCACTTACTGAAAAAAGAGATCTGCCGCTGCCGCCCTTTGCAAAATGGGGGCCGAAAGAATGGAAAAGGGCAGGGGAAAATGAAAGAGAACTCATGGATAATATGCTGGGATGGGATATCACCGATTTTGGAAGCGGTGACTTTGAAAAGATCGGGCTGACGATCTTCACTTTCCGAAACGGAAGCTTTCTTGACAAAGAAACTTATCCCAAACCCTATGCAGAAAAACTGCTTCTGGTAAGAGACGGACAAATTCTCCCTTATCATTTCCATTGGAGCAAAATGGAGGATATTATTAACAGGGGAGGCGGGGATCTGGTTCTGAAATTGTATAACTCCGATGAATCAGAAGCGTTTGCTGATACGGATGTGCTGGTGGCTGTCGACGGACAGAAAATGACTGTTCCGGCAGGAGGAAATGTAATCTTAAAGCCGGGACAAAGCATAACGCTGATGCCTGGGCAGTATCATACCTGGCAGGGTATACCCGGAACAGGGGACGTGGTCTTGTTCGAGGTTTCATCTGTAAATGACGACCGTGTAGACAACCGGTTTCACAGGGCGGTGGGAAGACTACCGGAAATAGTAGAAGACGAACCGGCGAAATACCTAATTTTTAATGATTATTGTAACCTGGACAGACACAAGATATAACCCATAAAAGTTAACATTCCCGGAATACATATATAAAAAACAGATTAAAATCCCCTGCTCTATATGAAAACCAATTTAAAAATCCCCTTTCACGGAAAAATGAAGGAAAAGTTGTGATATAATCGTCCTATTAAAGAAAATAGGAGATAATGGTTATGTGGAAGCAGAGAAAAAATATTATAATTGCAGGATGCGGACGTTTTGGAGCAGGACTTGCCGCTGAGTTATCCAGGGGAGGTGACCAGGTCGTGATTATTGATCCTAATGCGGATGCATTTCGAAAACTGCCACCTGATTTTGACGGAATCCAGGTAATGGGAAATGCAGCGGACCCGGATATCCTGGAAGAGGCAGGAATGGGAGATGCCATTCAGGTCATTACCGCTACAAATGACGACAATATCAATTGTATTGTGGCGCAGATGGCTAAGCAGATCTATGGTGTAGACACCGTTTTTGCAAGACTGGAAGATATGAAAAAGCAATGCCTGCTGGATTTTATGAAAATTAAGGTGATATGTCCCGTAAGCCTTTCCATAAAAGAATATGATCATCTGACCTGCAACCCCGCATCCTAAGAGAAGGTCTTGCAACGAAATATAATAAAATACATACAAAGAACTCTTTTTGTGCATAATAAGCAGAAAAACAAAAGGAGTTCTTTTTATGTTTGGAATATTAATTGCACTTTTATCCGGAGCCCTGATGAGCGTACAGGGTGTATTTAATACGGATGTAACGAAAAACAGCAGTCTATGGGTGGCAACCAGTTTCGTACAGTTTTCTGCATTGATCGTTTGTCTGATTGCGTGGTTTTTTACCGGAAGGGAAAGCTTTGGGGCGATTTTACAGGTTCCGAATAAATTTGCTCTCTTAGGAGGCGTAATCGGAGCTTTTATTACCATCACGGTTATTAAAAGTATGGATTCCCTGGGACCGGCAAAAGCAGCCATGCTCATTGTAATTTCCCAGCTTATTGTGGCATATATCATTGAGTTAATGGGGATTTTCGGTGTGGAAAAGCAACCTTTTGAGTGGCGGAAACTCTTAGGAATGGGTGTTGCAATCATAGGAATTGTAATATTTAAGTGGTAATTTAAAAATAGCTATTGTAATCGGGGAGAAAGTTCGTTAAAATATAAGAGATTGCATAGAGCGTGCCGGAAAATTATTTTGGTGCACGCAGGGGGCCTGACATCTAAATGATGAAAGGGGTTTATGTAATATGAATATTAGAAAAATACGCTTGGGAGCCTGCCTTTTGTTGCTGGCACTCAATTTAACCGGTTGTCAGGGGAATGAAATGCCACTGGTAATCGAGACAGAAACCGGCAGTACACAAGGGACAGAGACAGGCATTCCGGATTCCGGTATCCACCAAAGCGATAAGCAGCAAACGGACGAACTTGTAAAGACGGAAATATTTATAGATGTGAGCGGGGCGGTTGTAAACCCCGGAGTCTATGAACTGCCTGCGGATGCCAGAATCTATGAAGCAATACAACGTGCCGGCGGACTTCTTCCCGATGCAGATAAAGATTCACTGAATCAGGCAGAAAAGCTGAGTGATGGGCAGAAAATCAGAGTTTATACATCAGCGGAGGCAGAGACTATGGCTATTGCCAAAGTAGCTGCAGATCCGGAGGCACAGAGAGATAGCAATATTGTGAATTTGAACACAGCCGATGAGGCCGGACTTATGACACTGCCCGGTATTGGAGAAGCAAAAGCGAAGGACATTATCGCATACCGGACAGAGCAGGGTGGTTTTAAAAGTATAGAAGAAATCAAGAACATCAGTGGAATCAAAGACGCAGTATTTAATAAAATAAAAGATAAAATAGTGGTTTAATAAGGAGAATGAAGCATGGGAAAGAAAGTATTAGTTGTTGATGATGAAAAGTTAATCGTAAAAGGGATTCGTTTCAGTCTGGAGCAGGACGGCATGGATGTGGATTGTGCTTATGACGGAGAAGAAGCGGTCAGGCTTGCAAGAGAGAATGAATATGATATTATGCTTTTAGACATCATGCTTCCAAAGCTGGATGGATTTGAGGTATGCCAGCAGGTGAGAGAATTTTCCAGTGTTCCTATTGTAATGCTTACAGCGAAGGGGGACGATATGGATAAAATACTGGGACTGGAATATGGTGCAGATGATTATATAACAAAGCCCTTTAACATTCTGGAAGTAAAAGCAAGGATTAAGGCCATTATCAGACGTACAGCGAAAAAGGCAGAGGCATCTACCAGAGGGAAAATGGTGGAAGTAGGAGACCTTGTATTAGATTGCGAAGGCAGAAGGGTCAGCATAGCCGGAAGAGAGATTAACCTGACGGCGAAAGAATTTGATGTATTGGAACTGCTTGTGTTTAATCCGAATAAAGTTTACAGCAGAGAAAATCTTCTGAATATCGTGTGGGGATATGAATATCCGGGCGATGTTAGAACAGTGGATGTACATATCAGACGTCTGCGTGAAAAAATTGAGACAAATCCCAGTGAACCCAAATATGTTCATACAAAGTGGGGCGTTGGATACTATTTTCAGCATTAGAGCAGCTCTGGAGAGAAGTTCCGGCTTAAAAAAATGAGGGGATTATGAGACGTGCGATGGATTTTTAACAATAAATTTATAAAAAAATATGCCAAGAGTCTTCAGGTGCGCATATTTGTGATTTTCTGTCTGGTTGGAATGCTGCCGATTATGGTCTTGAAATTCGGGATCTTAAAAAGCTATGAAAACCAGTCTATTCAGCAACGGGGAAAAATGGTTCAAAACCAGTGCATTAACATAGCGGATCAGTTAAGTGATTCGATGTATATTAAGGGGAATGCATCACCGATCATCGACAATGAACTGGCACAGCTGGCTAATCTGTACAGCGGACGGGTGGTAATCGTTAACAACCAGCTTCGGGTCATTAAGGATACATACGGCATTGACGAGAAAAAATTTATCGTGTCGGAGGAGCTGATCAAGAGTTTTAAAGGAGAAGATACCCTCCACTATGATAAAGACGGTGAATTTATTGAAATGACCGTCCCTGTAAAAGATGCAGTTACCAAAGAATTAATCGGCGTAATGATTGTAAGTACGCCTACTCAGGATATAAAAGATGCCAGGGATTTATTAGGCAGACAGGTTTTTGTGCTGCAGATTGTGCTGGCGCTGTGCGTGATCGGGATCGCTTTTTATACGTCCAAGATCCTGGTGCGTCCCTTTGGTAAGGTAACACAGTCTCTGGAAGAACTGACCGGAGGATTCCTGGAAGATGATATCAAGCTTTTGGACTACACGGAGACACAGCAGTTGTCTGAGGCATACAATAAAATGCTTGGACGTATGAAGGCACTGGATGATTCCAGGCAGGAGTTTGTATCCAATGTCTCCCATGAGTTAAAGACACCGATTACCTCCATGAAGGTACTGGCAGATTCCCTTTTGATGCAGGAAGAAGTGCCGAATGAGCTGTATAAGGAGTTTATGACAGACATTGCAGAAGAGATTGACCGGGAAAATAAGATCATCAACGATCTTCTTTCGCTGGTTAAGCTAGATAAAAAGGCATCTGATCTGAATATCCAGCCTACTAATATCAATGAACTATTAGAACTTATACTGAAAAGGCTCCGCCCCATTGCCGCAAAACGCAATATCGAACTTGTATTGGAAACCTTCCGTCCTGTTTCCGCTGAAGTAGACGAGACAAAACTGACGCTGGCAGTATCAAATCTCGTAGAGAATGCCATTAAGTACAACAAAGAAGGCGGATGGGTACATGTGTCCATCAATGTAGATCATAAGTATTTCTATGTAAAAGTAGAGGATTCCGGTATGGGTATTCCGGAAGATTCCCAGGAGCATATTTTTGAAAGATTCTACCGGGTGGATAAATCACATTCAAGGGAAATCGGGGGAACGGGTCTTGGTCTTGCCATTACAAGAAATGCAATTCTAATGCACCGGGGCGCGATTAAGGTATACAGTAAAGAGGGAGAAGGGACGACATTTACCGTAAGAATTCCTTTGAATTATGTAGGATAATGGGGAGATACAACATGAAGAATTTCTTTAAAATATTGCTGGTTGCAGCAGTGCTGCTGGCTTTGTCGGGATGTACAAAAAAGATGACAGAGCAGGCTAATCTGAAGATTTACTGTACAAACAGCGAAGGAACAAAACTGGTGGAAGAAAATTATAAAGCTTCCTCTGCCAATCCGGAGGAGATGATCCGGGAAATGCTGGATAAGCTGAAAGCTGACCCGTCTCCAATGGAACATAGCAGTCCCATACCGGGAGAGGTTCATATAGCGGGTTACCAACTGCAAGGAAAGCAGCTGACGATAACGTTTGATGATGCTTACCGAAAAATGGACAACGTAACCGAGGTGCTCATGAGGGCGGCGGTAGTAAAAACCCTGGTTCAGATCGAAGGTGTTGACGAAGTTGTATTCAAGATCGGTGATCAGGATCTGCTGGACGATACGGGAAATCCCATAGGACCAATGAATGCAGATACTTTTATCGATACAAAGGGGAAGGGAATTAATTCTTATCAATATGCCTCCTTGACACTTTACTTTGCAAATGAAGATGGTACCAGGCTGGTTAAAGAAATGCGCAATGTTCATTATTCCACAAATACAACACTGGAAAAGGTGGTTTTGGAACAGCTGATTGCAGGACCTGTGAATACAAAACTTCAGCCTGTTTTACCGGCAAATACAAAAGTATCAAATGTATTAGTGGATAAAGAAAAATGTACAGTGAATTTTGATGAAAGTTTTAATAAAATACAGTTAGACCGAGTAATTACACCAGAAGTTACTATTTATGCCATGGTAAATTCAATAATCGATACCTGTAAAATATCACAGGTTCAGATGCAGATAGGCTCCAATTCAGAGGTTCTGTATCGAGATAAAATCAGTTTTAAGGCGCCTTTTGAACGGAGCAAAGATATTATTATGCAGGTAGAGGGTACAGCAACAGAGAAAGCGGCTTCGGACAGTCAGGCGGATACGGATATGACAGGTACAGAAAATGATTCCAATATCCATGAGCCGACAATGGGAATTGATCCGGATCTGAAGCAGGAAACGGATACCGCAAAGGAGAGTGACAAGTGACAAGAAGACCGCTTTGTGTCATTTGTTTACTGGTGATCGGCTGGCTGCTGGTCAGCGGGAAGTACGGGATGAATGAAGATTCATCCTGGACCTCCCGGTTTTACGACAAAAAAGTGACTGTTACGGGCCAGCTTGTGAAACAGGAACAAAGCACCACATCGAATCAATTATATCTGAAAAACAATTCTATTCTTTATCAATCAAAATCTTATAAAATTCCAAATCAAAAACAAATTCTAATATTTACTGAGGATAACACAAGCTATAGAGCCGGAAGTTTATTAACTGTATCCGGGATCTGTCAGGAAATCCAGGAGCCGGGAAATCCGGGACAGTTTGATCTGAAAAAATACTACGAGATCAAAGAAATTCAGATGGTTCTGAATAAAGGAAAGGTACTAAATGCCGGCAGAACTTATTGGCATATCAGGCAGTTTCTGTGGGATGTAAGAGAGCGTTTTAAATGGACATTTCTGCAGATAGCAAATGAAGAAAATGCCTCTGTTCTGGATGCAATGCTGCTGGGGGACAAGAAGGAACTGGATCCGGAAGTGAAAAAGTTATATCAGGACAACGGAATAGCCCATATATTGGCGATTTCCGGACTGCACATATCCATGCTTGGAATGGCATTACATAAGCTGCTGCGAAAACTGGGTATATCCTGGTACCTCTCCGGGGCGGCAGCAGGTGCCATCATGTCAGCTTACGGTTTGATGACCGGATTTGGTGTTTCCACTACCCGGGCAGTGATCATGTTTCTGGTGTATCTGCTGGCGGGGATACTGGGCAGGACTTATGATATT